>NZ_QTLP01000001.1:368471-425607 GCF_003635405.1 Parabacteroides sp. AF39-10AC
TTGTTGTACATATCCTCGAATTTACCATGAAGAACGAAGAAACCGTGTCCCTTGATATTCCAGTGGAAACCACGAAGGTTCGTATAGAATACTTGGTAGTCCGCCAATAATTGTTTCAAGCTTGCTACTACGTTACTTACCGCTGATGCGTCTAAGTGGATATAATCTAATGTTCTCATAATTGCTACTTTTTAATTTGTTATACTTTTTGCTTTTCTTGTACCACAAAGATACGGCAAGTATAAGTAGCTGTCAAACAGATAATTTTTATATCAAGATAGAGGAAATTTATTAAACTATTCCATACAATAAGTATGCAAATGACATGAATACATAAATAATTGGATACTAACATTTTAAAAAGACGATTATCATTTTCGAAAAACACGTACGTGTTTTTTTGAAAAGTCGTACATGTTTTTCGGGAAACACGTACGACTTTTTACAGAATCATACGGCAAGGAACTAGAACATACATAAAAATATACGATAAGTCTCCCTTTTTCAGGGGGCCCAAAAGCATTTCCCCCAAAATCCCCTACTCGAATTATCGCTGTGGTTTTAGAGAGCCGTAAAAGAATGAAGCCGTTGCGCCTCCGTCTATCAGAAAATTTCTTGCGCAGAGGATGGCAAAGATAGATGAGTCCGTTCTATAGCCACTTAGCAAATTTACAGATTCTCTTACCACATTTACGGATTTACCAATATCAATAGTCGTCTTTATCAAGGATTAGTTACTTGATAAAGAAAGAAACCGGACGAACACCTATAAAAACTTAAGCAAAAAGGTTACCTTTGCGGAAACAAGATTTCGCTTTGGAAGTACAAGAATTATTGAAACTATATGCCGCTCACCCGCAAGTGACGGCGCTGGACACCTTACTGAAAAACGATACGTCCCGCAATATATTCCTAAAGGGACTGAATGGCTCGGGTCCGGCAATGACGATCGCCTCTCTTTTTACGAAAGGAAGGGGAAGTTATGTGTGCGTGTTGAACGACCAAGAGGAAGCCGGCTATTTCTATCACGACTTGATGCAGCTTACCGCCAGCGATGAGGTATACTTCTTCCCATCCGCTTACCGGAGGGCCATCAAGTACGGGCATGTCGATCCGGCGAACGAGATCCTGCGCACCGAGGTACTCAGCCGGTTGCAAGACCCGGACGCCTCTTTCGTGATCGTCACGTATCCGGACGCCTTGGCGGAACGAGTCGTGGCCCGGGAGGTATTGAAGGAGAATACCTTAAAGATCAGCGTGGGCGAGAAGCTGGATAATATGTTTGTCTCCGACGTGCTGGACGAGTATGGCTTCGAGCAGGTCGACTATGTATATGAGCCGGGGCAGTACGCCCTCCGTGGCAGTATCCTCGACGTTTTCTCTTTCTCCAACGAGTTTCCTTACCGTATAGACTTTTTCGGCGACGAGGTGGAGACCATCCGTACGTTCGACGTGGAGACGCAACTCAGCAAGGAGAAACTGGACAGCATCTATATCGTACCGGAGATGAGCAAGAACGCCATGGATAGTACTTCCTTGCTAGGCTCCCTTCCCCGGAACACCTGCATAGCGGCGAGAGATCTCGCATGGTGCAAGGAGCGCATCGGAAGCGTATGGAACGACGATCCGGTGGTAGCCGACGAGGAATCCTTCGCCGATATCGACCAGATGCGGAAGAAATTAGTCCGGGGCGAGGACTTCCTACGGGAGGTCTTGGATTTCCGTCGCATTCATTTCGGGGCACGGCCGATGGGAACGGCGGACGCTACCATCCATTTCTCTACGCAAACGCAGCCGATCTATCATAAGAATTTCGACCGGGTGAGCGAGTCGTTCCATAAATACCTCGACGAGGGCTATACATTATATATATTGAGCGATCAAGAGAAACAAGCCAACCGTATCCGGATGATTTTCGAGGATAGGGGCGACAATATCCCTTTCACCGCCGTAAACCGCACGATACACGAGGGATTCGCCGATGATACGCTACGCATCTGCTTTTTCACCGATCATCAATTGTTCGACCGCTTCCACAAGTTCAACTTGAAGAGCGATAAGGCACGAAGCGGAAAGATCACCCTTTCGCTCAAGGAGCTGAACCAGTTCTCGCAAGGGGATTATATCGTACATATCGACCATGGCGTAGGACAGTTCGGAGGATTGGTACGCACCGAGGTGAACGGTAAGATGCAAGAGGCCATCAAATTGATTTATCAGAATAACGATATTATATTCGTCAGCATCCATTCCCTGCATAAATTATCGAAATACAAGGGGAAAGAGAGCGGCGAGCCGCCTAAGTTGAGCAAGCTCGGCACAGGCGCTTGGGAAAAGATGAAGGAACGTACCAAGGCGAAGGTGAAGGATATCGCCCGGGACTTGATCCTCCTCTATTCCAAACGCAAGCAAGAGACGGGTTTCGCCTACACGCCGGACAGCTTCATGCAGCATGAGCTGGAAGCCAGCTTCATCTATGAGGACACGCCGGACCAGATGAAGGCTACCGCCGAGGTCAAGGCGGATATGGAAAGTACCCGTCCGATGGACCGGTTGATTTGTGGAGACGTTGGTTTCGGAAAGACCGAGGTGGCTATCCGTGCGGCATTCAAGGCGGTATCGGACAATAAGCAGGTGGCCGTGTTGGTACCCACCACCGTACTGGCTTTCCAGCATTACCAGACGTTTTGTGAGCGCTTGAAGGATTTCCCTTGCAAGATCGATTATATCAGCCGGGCCCGTACGGCCGCGCAAATCAAGGCTACCTTGAAAGAGCTGAAAGAGGGCGAGGTGAATATCTTGATCGGCACCCACCGGATCGTCGGCAAGGATGTACGTTTCAAGGATCTGGGCTTGCTTATCATCGACGAGGAGCAGAAGTTCGGGGTATCCGTCAAGGAGAAGCTTCGGCAGCTGAAGGTGAACGTGGACACCTTGACAATGACGGCCACCCCAATCCCCCGTACCCTACAGTTCTCCTTGATGGGGGCCCGGGATCTTTCCAGCATCACCACGCCACCGCCCAACCGTTATCCCGTGCAGACGGAGGTGGAGCGTTTCAACCCCGATATCATCCGGGAAGCGATCAATTTCGAGATGAGCCGGAACGGGCAGGTATTCTTCATCAACAACCGTATCCAGAACATTTACGAGATGGAAGCCTTGGTACGGCGGGAAGTCCCCGACGCACGGGTAGCCGTGGGGCACGGGCAGATGGAGCCGGAGAAGCTGGAAAAGATCATCCTCGATTTCGTGAATTATGAGTATGACGTATTGATAGCCACCAGTATCGTGGAGAGCGGCATCGACGTGCCTAACGCCAATACGATCATCATCAACAACGCCCAGCAATTCGGGCTTAGCGACCTCCATCAGCTACGCGGACGGGTGGGACGAAGCAATCGGAAAGCCTTCTGCTACCTCCTTTCCCCGCCCCTCACCTCGCTGACGCAGGAGGCACGGCGCAGGTTGCAAGCGATCGAGAACTTCTCCGAGCTGGGTAGCGGTATCCATATCGCCATGCAAGACCTCGATATCCGGGGGGCCGGCAATATGTTGGGGGCTGAGCAAAGCGGTTTCATAGCGGATCTGGGTTACGAGACGTACCAGAAGATCTTGGAGGAGGCGGTAGACGAGTTGAAAAGCGAGGAATTCGCCGATCTTTACGCCGATAACACCGAAGGGCACCGGGATACGGGCAGCGAGTACGTCCGGGAGACCTATATCGAGAGCGATCTGGAATTGATGTTCCCTCCCACCTACATCCCCAACGACTCGGAACGTATTTCCCTATACCGGGAGTTGGATAATATGGAGGAGGAACGTGACATCCTCGCCTTTACGGAGCGCCTGAAAGACCGCTTTGGCAAGATACCGAAGGAGGGCAAGGAGTTGATCCGGATCGTGCGCCTCCGCCGCATGGCCAAGAAACTGGGCATGGAGAAAGTGGTCCTGAAGAAAGGGCAGATGAGCCTCTTCTTGGTGAATAACCCGGACAGCCCGTATTACCAAAGCGAGGCGTTCGGCAAGCTGCTGGGCTTCATCCAAAAGCATCCCCGTGAATGCAACCTCCGGGAGCAGAATGGCAAGCGAAGCATCGTGATCAAGAACGTCCCTACGGTGGAAGCGGCATGCGGCTACCTGCAAGAGATGGAAAAAATAAACTCAACCAACTTTTGACACATCCTCTTACAAACACGAAAAGATATGGAAAAGAAAACGATTATAGACCTTTTTGAGAGTTCAGCCAAGCGATTCCCGAGTAATCCTTTTTTATGGGAGAAGACGGGCAAGCGATTCGAGCCAACCACTTACGCCGAGGTTCGCGACCTCGTCTATGAGGAAAGCGCCGGCCTCATATCGCTGGGTGTGCGAAAGGGGGATAATATGGCTTTACTGAGCGAAGGGCGCAACGCGTGGATCATCGGCGAGCTGGCCATGTTCTACGCCGGGGCGACGAACGTGCCCCTATCGATCAAGCTGGAGGAGGCGAACGACCTCTTATTCCGCCTCGTCCACGCCGACGTGAAATATATCATGGTATCGGGCCAGCAACTCAAGAAAATCCGGGCGATCAAGGATAAGCTCCCCGCCGTACGGAAGATCATCGTACTCGACGAGCAAGCGGAATACCAAGACCGTGAGATGCCGCTGTCCGAGATACGCCGGATGGGGAAGGTCTATCTGGGTATTCATCCGCTAGAGGAGTTCTTGGCGATCGGGCAATCGCTGGGCAACGATGATTACGCCACCATCACCTATACCTCCGGCACGACCGCCGATCCGAAAGGCGTGATCCTCACCCACCGCAACTATACGGCGAACGTGGAGCAAGCGCTCACTTGCGTGGATATAGACGATACGTGGCGTACGCTGGTGATCCTCCCGTTGGACCATTGCTTCGCCCACGTGGTAGGATTCTACATCTTCATGTCGAAGGGAGCCTCGGTAGCTACCGTGCAGGTAGGGCGTACCGGTATGGAGACCTTGAAGAATATCCCTATCAATATAAAGGAGTTCAAGCCGTACCTGATATTAAGTGTCCCCGCCTTGGCGAAGAACTTCAAGAAGAATATCGAGCAGGGTATCCGAGCGCGAGGCAAGAACGCCGTCCGCCTTTTCAACCTAGCCTTACGGATCGGTTATATCTATAACGGGGATAGCGACGAGGAGGAAGGAAAAGGTTTCCGCGTCCTCTTGAAGCCACTGGTCCGTTTGTTCGACAAGCTATTGTTCGCGAAAGTCCGTGAGAACTTCGGGGGCGAGCTGAAGTTCTTTATCGGAGGGGGCGCCTTGCTGGATAAGGACTTGCAGAAGTTCTATTACGCCTTGGGAATCCCGATGTACCAAGGATACGGGCTGAGCGAGGCGACACCGATCATCTCGACCAACGGCCCCCGCCGCCATACCTTCGGCAGTAGCGGCGTATTGGTGCGGCCCCTCGACCTAAAGATCTGCGACATGGACGGCAACGTACTTCCTCCGGGGGAGAAAGGCGAGATCGTCATCCGGGGAGAGAACGTGATGGCCGGCTACTGGAAGAACCCGGCATCGACGGCCGATACCGTAAAGGAGGGTTGGCTGTACACCGGGGATATGGGATATATGCATGACGGGCTTCTTTATGTGTTGGGGCGTTTCAAGAGCCTGCTGATCGGAAGCGACGGGGAGAAATACAGTCCGGAGGGTATAGAGGAAGCCTTGGTAGAGCATTCCTCTTGCATCGACCAGCTGATCCTGTACAATAACCAGAGTCCGTACACGACCGCCCTGTTGGTCCCTAACAAAGAACGGTTGCGGAAACATCTGGCCCACCAGAATCTGGACCTCACGAGCGATCAAGGCCGGGAAGAGGCCATCCGTATCATCCAGCGCCAGATCGACCGTTTCCGCAAGGGAGGCGACCTGTCCACCCTATTCCCGGATCGTTGGTTGCCGACCACCTTCGCCATCCTCCCCGAGCCTTTCACCGAGCAAAACGGCATGGTAAATAGCACCATGAAGATCGTCCGGGGCAAGGTAGAGAAAGCCTACGCCGCCCGTATCGCCCAGCTCTATACCCCCGAGGGGAAGAACCCGCTGAACAAGTGGAACAAGGAGGCGTTGTAGAGATGCGGCGTGCTCGCCTACTCCATGCACCCCCGAGAAGGCTCCCTAAGCACGAAGCAGTATTACAACCCGGAATATTATCCGTTCTTGGTTCCTACGTTAGATGACAATGGCAAGCAGATCGGGGATCTGGTACAGCCCGAGGGCGGCACGCGTATCATCGTGATCAAGAAGAAATGATTTATCGCGAGGCCCGGCCACCAAGGTTGGGCCTCGCATTTTTTACAGATTTGACCTCGCGCCTGCCGCGGGATACCGCATTTCTCCAAGATTCGGCCTCGCGCCCGATGTACCCCCCGCATTTTTCGCAAATTCCACCACGCGCCTGCCGCGAGATGCCGCATTTCTCCAAGATTCGACCTCGCACCCGATGCACCCCCCGCATTTTTCGCGAATTCCACCACGCACCTGCCGCAAGGTGGAATATTTCCCTAAGATTCCGTTTCGCACCCGATGTAAGCCCCGTATTTTCGCAAGATTCGACTTTTCACCTGCCGCGAGGTCGAATCCGCGAAAAACACGGCGGTTCCCAGAGCTATATCAATCGATTTGTCGTACCTTTAGCCAGTGTTAAACAGATCATGGATCTAAATCAATAAGAAAATGGGAAAGATTACAAAAGTAAAAGACATTAACATCGCAAAATTAAACAACGCCGAGTACCGGACCTTCATGGCCCGCTACGGGAGCCTGATCGCAGGTGACGGCGGCGATTCCGAATCTCCCGACGAGATCAGCTTCGACCCGAACGACCCGCTGGGCATCCCCGCCGAGCTGCGCACGGCCTTCGACAGCGACTTCAAGCTGCTGACCGACGCCGTCAACCAATCCTCCGCCAGCGAGGAAACCGCGCAGATGTCCGCCATCGACAAGGAGCGAGACGACCTGCTCACCTTCATCACCTCCACCGTATCGCAAATGACGAAAAGCCCGCTGGCGGCGCAACGCACGGCCGCCGAGAAGCTATACCTCGCCGTGAAACCCTACATCGGCGCCGCACGCCTCGCCAACTTGCAGGAGACGGCCGCCATCGAGGGCTTGCTGACCGACCTAGCCAAGGAGGGCATGCCCGAGGCACTGGCGGCGATCACCCTCACCGAGGTAGTGGCCACGCTGAAGGAGAAGAACCAGCAATACGCAGCCTTGACCGAGCAGCGCACCAACGCACGGGCCGACC
This sequence comes from Parabacteroides sp. AF39-10AC, assembly GCF_003635405.1. NCBI lineage: Bacteria > Pseudomonadati > Bacteroidota > Bacteroidia > Bacteroidales > Tannerellaceae > Parabacteroides > Parabacteroides sp. AF39-10AC. The sequence goes on from NZ_QTLP01000001.1 coordinate 375,757, forward strand.
TCCCGGTGGAGAGCGCCAAGAAAATCCGCCTCCGCATGGACGAGGAATACGACGAGATGACCACCTACGCCTTCGCCCAAAGCGTGGTGAAGCCCACTCAGGTGACGGCCACCTTCATCAGCCGCCTCAACGCGCTGATCGACGAGACCAACGCCCTCTACAACCAACGCATAGCGCTCGTGAAAGCCGCCGCCGCCAAGAAGCAAGCGGATAGCGAATCGCCGTCAGAGATATAAAGCCGTGAGGCCCTCATGTTTTTTAGATTTAAGAATGATGGGGCTCCCCTCCCTCCAAGGAGGGGATGCCCCATTGATTAATGATTATTAATAGCCTCTCCCCCCTCCCTCCCACGAAAAAAACATACCTTTGCCAACAGTATTATCCGTGAAGGAATAACGAGACATTTACATGATAAGATCTATTCGCTATATCACTTTGCTAGTCCTGTTACAATTCGTGACCGGCATTTCCGTCCTATACGCCCAGAGCATAACTTCCGCATCCGGAATCGTGAGAGACTCCGTAAGCGGGGAACCCCTATCCTACGTATCCGTCATGTTCGAGAACTCGACGATCGGGGCGATGACCGACGATGACGGGGCTTTCAGCCTCCAGAATGACAAAGGGCTTACCCGGCTGGTCGTATCCTCGCTTGGATATGACAATAAGGTCGTAAACCTAAAGGCGGGGCAAAAGAACAACGCCCTCAACGTGCTCCTCCGGCCTACCTCGTTCGAGATTGCCGAGGTAGTCGTCAAGCCTAAACGTGAGAAATATTCCCGCAAGGACAACCCCGCCGTGGAACTGATCAAGAAAGTCATAGAGCATAAGAACGACAACCGCATCGAGGCGAAGGACGAGTACCAAAGCGAGGTGTACGAGAAGCTCAGCATGTCGCTGGACGACTTCAACCCCAATCTCGAGAAGAATAAGTTCCTGAAGAAATTCAAGTTCATCAAGAACTATCTGGATACCTCGGAGTTCAACGGGAAACCGATCCTGACGATCTCCGTCCGTGAGACGATCTCCGACCAATACTACCGCAAACATCCCAAGGCGGAGAAGACGATCACCAAGGCCAAGCGCCAGCAGGGTATCGACAAGACCTTGGACGATGGAGGCGCCATCACCGCCAACCTTGAGGAGATATTCAAGGGCGTCAATATCTTCGACAACAATATCAATATCTTGTTGAACCGTTTCGTGAGCCCGTTATCTTCCACGCTGGCCGTCTCCTATTACAAATATTATATCATGGATACAGTGGACGTTGCCGGAGATAAATGTGTGGATCTCGCCTTCGTGCCCGTAAACAGCCAGAGCTATGGTTTCACGGGCCGCTTGTACATCACGCTGGACGGTAATTACGCCGTCAAGAAATTCCTCTTGAACACCCCGGCGAACATCAACCTCAACTGGGTGGACAAGCTCCGGATCGAGCAAGAGTTCAAGCGGATGCCGGATAGCACTTGGGTGCTCGCCAATGAGAATACTTACGTTAATTTCTATATCGTAAAAGGGGCGCAACAGCTCTACGCCCACCAGCTAAGGAATTTCGATAAGTATCAGTTCGACGTGCAGAACGCCGACTCGATCTTCGGCCTTCTCGGCCCGATCCATGAGTTGCCCGAAGCCACCGCCCAGACCGACACCTTCTGGATACACAACCGCCATGTCCCCTTGAAAGAGAAAGAGAGCGCCTTGGACGACTTGCTGGCGCAACTTCGCAAGGTACCGGCTTTCAACGTGATCATCAAGACCGCCGAGATATTGATCACCGGTTATATCCCGACCACGGCGGACAAGGATAAGAGCAAGTTCGATTTCGGACCGATGAATACCACGTTCAGCGCCAACCATCTGGAGGGCTTCCGCATGCGTGTGGGAGGTATGACGACGGCAAACCTCAACCCGCACTGGTTCGGTAGCGGTTATCTGGCCTATGGCGTAAACGACCGTAAGCTAAAGTATAACGCCAAGCTGACGTATAGCGTGAACAAGAAGAAATATCACGAGGGAGAAAGCCCGGTGAACAATATCTCTGCGATCCAAGAGTACGACGTATATACGCCTGGTCAGGACTTCCTCTTCACCAGCAAGGATAATATGTTCGTGGCATGGAAGGTGGGCGAGCCCGTCACCATGATGCAATACATCCGCAAGACCATGCTCCAGTACCAGAAGGAATGGCTGAATGGCCTGACCCTTACCACTTGGGCGCGGAACGAGAACAACGAGGCGGCCGGAACGCTCCGCTACGACCGTTACGACGCCGACGGGACATTGACGAACCTAAAGAGTTTCACCAACACGGAGCTAGGGACCCAGCTTCGTTTCGCCCCGGGCGAGCGTGCCTATAACGGACGAGAGGGTAAGAACTCGCTTTTCAACCTCTCGAAAGACGCTCCCGTATTCAAGCTATCCCATCAGATGGGATTGAAGAACGTGTTGGGGGGCGACTTCAACTACAACCATACGGAGATCAGCGCCGAGAAACGGATCTGGCTCTCTTCCTTCGGACATATCGACGCCTTGGTGACGGCGGGCAAGGTATGGGACAAGGTTCCTTTCCCCTTGCTCATCATGCCGAATACCAACCAGTCCATCACGATCCAGCCGCAAGCCTTCAACATGATGCGTGCGCTGGAGTTCGTAAGCGACCAGTATGTTTCGTTCTACTTCACGTATTATATGAAGGGATGGATCTTAAACCGTATTCCCGGCGTGAAGTGGCTACGTTTGCGTGAGGTGATATCGTTCAGCGGTTTCTACGGAGGACTGACCGATAAGAACAACCCTGCCTTGGACCCGACGGGACTATACCGTTTCCCCGAGGGAACCTCGCCGATGGGCCGTACGCCTTACCTGGAGGCCAGCGTAGGTCTGGAGAACATCTTCAAGATATTACGGATCGATTATTACCGCCGGTTGACGTATCTGGACCAACCGAATATCAAGAAGGGGGGCGTGCGTATAGCGCTGCGGTTCTCCTTCTAAGAGAAGGGACGTAGAGAATTGACAGTTGACAGTTAATTTAAGAGAGATAAGAAAAAATGGGGGAGTTGGAACGCAGACCGAACGCTTGGGCGTTGACACCGCTGGTGGTATTCTTATTGACTTATTTGGTGGTATCTATCGTGGCGGGAGATTTCTATAAGATGCCGATAACGGTAGCCTTCGTCATCTCCTCGATCGTAGCGATAGCGATCTCCAAGGGAGGCAAATTAAGCAACCGCATCGAGCAGTTCTGCCGGGGGGCGGCCAACAGTAATATCATGCTGATGGTATTGATCTTCATCCTCGCCGGGGCCTTCGCGCAGACCGCCAAGGCGATGGGTGCCGTAGACGCTACCGTGAATCTGGCGATGTCCATCCTGCCCGGTAACCTGTTGGCGGCCGGAATCTTCCTAGCCGCTTGCTTCATATCCATCTCGGTAGGTACGTCGGTGGGCACGATCGTGGCCTTGGCCCCGGTAGCTGTCGGTATAGCGGACAAGACGGGGATGCCGGACGCCCTTATGCTGGGTGTCGTGGTGAGCGGCGCTATGTTCGGCGATAACCTGTCGTTCATATCCGATACGACTATCGTAGCTACCCGCACGCAGGGTTGCCAGATGTCCGATAAGTTCAAGGTGAATATCCGTATCGCCCTCCCGATAGCGATCCTGACCGGATTGATATACGTGCTGGTGGGAAGCGGCGTGGAGAACGCTTACGCCCCCGCCCCGATCGAATGGGTCAAGGTGATCCCTTATCTGGTGGTATTGGTAACCGCCGTTTGCGGGATCAATGTCATGCTGGTGCTATTCATCGGGATCGTCCTGTCCGGTATAGTAGGTCTGTGGACCGGTAGCTTCGATATCTGGGGCTGGAACGCCTCCATGGGACTAGGTATCACGAATATGGGCGAGCTGATTATCGTGACGCTTCTGGCAGGAGGCATGTTGGAGATGATCCGTTATAACGGGGGTATCGACTGGATCATCCGCAAGCTTACCTCCCGCATCCATTCCTCCAAGGGGGCCGAGATGAGCATAGCGGCCTTGGTAAGTTTCGCCAACCTCTGCACGGCCAACAATACGATCGCCCTCATCATGGCCGGCCCGATCGCCAAAGATATAGCGGACCGGTTCAAGATAGATCCCCGCCGCAGCGCCAGCCTATTGGATATCTTCTCTTGCTTCGTACAGGGAATCATCCCCTACGGCGCCCAGATGTTGATGGCCGCCGGACTCGGGCATGTCTCCCCTATCGAGATCATGCAATATCTTTACTACCCGTATCTATTGGGAGCAGGCGCCTTATTGGCGATCTTATTCAATTATCCGAGGAAATATACACTCGTATAGACTGCCCGTCCTTACGAAAAAACACAATAGTATTCAAAGCAAAAAGACTATTGTGTCCGGGATTGAATACTATTGTGTTCGCTGATGAATACTACTGTGTTCAGGTGGGAACACGGTAGTGTTTGGGAGCGATGGGAATACCGCTGTCGGATTAGCCGAACAAATCCAGCGTAAGCTGTTTCTTCGCGGCTTCCAGTTTACGAAGATGCCGCTTGCCTTGAGGGGTGACGATCTCCATCTTATCGAAACGGGTACGTATCACCGTAGTCACGGTATAGCTCACGTTGACCACCTCTCCTAGCTCCGACAGACGGCGGGCGATCTCCAAGACGCAATCGATGCACATACCGCTCGTGAACGAGATCTTGTCCTCGAACATCTGTTTCTTGAAATCCTCATCTTGCATATAGAAATCGATCGTCTCGCCTCCCTTGTTGTAGATACCTTTCCACCGATACTTACTGTCTTTCAGTACCGGCGAGATGATCTCTATCGTGGCCTTATTATCCTTGACCGTAGGCAGATCGTCGCTACGCAAGATAAAATAATCGAACTGGTCCCGTTTCACCTCCAGCGAACCGGAACGGTTGCGATCCTTCTCGTTCAACTCACGTACCGAGATTTTCGTCACCTTCGGATACCCTTTCAAAGCCTCGTAGAAATTAGACTTACACTTACAGAAACGGGGCGAGGCGTTCAACAGGTCGATCAAGCGGTGTGAAGGCGTAGCCCCCGGAGTCTTCAGCCGTAGTTCACGGCGTAACTTGGACAGCTCATGCTGCATCTCCTCCTCGTCCGCCGGCGTACGATCCATCAGCGGTTGTCCACCTACCGACAAGGAAGGACGGGTCAATATCTGCATCACCAAGTTCAACACGATAGAGATAGAGCGGCTACTCTCCCCAGCCACGCCCAGCTTCTCACGGAAACCACCCTCCTTATCGTAAGGCTCGTTGTAAACCGTCAGCTTCACGTCCAGCATATCCGCCAAGGAACGTATCAGCGTAAGAATCTCCTTCTCACACCGGTGCTTGGTCATGGCATCCATATAATTGGATTTATTATTAAAGGAATAACGTATCTCCAGCTTATTCGCGAATTTTAGAATAGAGTCACTCATTTGTTTCTAGTTTTTCGGTTCTTCTTTCGGTTTACGATCAAAAAACGGGTTCTTCGACGAGGCGCTGACCGGTATCGCCATCACGCATTTACAGTCTCCCAACAGCCCCAGTCGTTGGGCCGCCAAGCCGGCGCTGAACATGACACGAGTATCCACACGCAGGTCCGCCGCCGTAGCGCAAGCCGAGCCGATAGCGATACCCAGATCGACGGAATTAATAGCGCACGGAACCAAGTCCGGCTTCTCCACGCAGGTATCGAAACCACAATGGGCGCAGTTCAAGCCTTGTACTTTCTGGGAGGTACCGATAATCACCACGGCATCGGCACTCTTTATATTCTCGGCGTCACGGAGCAGGAACTTGAATCCGGTCTCGGCCGCTATCTGGATCATCTCATCGGACAAGCGCAAGATATCCCCATCCGTCACCATCGCTATCTCTATGATATCAATACCCTTGCCTTTAGGAGCCGTGCGAGCGGCTGTCATCATACGGCGTGCGGCCTGTAACACAAGCTCATGCCTGATTTCTCTTTCGTTCTGTATCATATCCTTCTAAATTCAGTGAAACAAAATTAAGCAAAATATACGAAACCAAGGCAAACATATGAGGATAGAATTCATAATTCAAGATTAGTCATTCGGTCCGTGGCCTTAAAGGGATAAGCCGGGTATTCATAAATACTGAAGCGAGGCTCCGTCTCTCCCTCGCAATAATTCCAGATCGTACGGTACTCATTGACATCCTCGCCCATCTCCTTCAATTGCCTAAGGTAAGCGGCCACGGATTTATTCTCCACGATATAAACCTCACCCATTTGATCGATAATCGGGCTATGCCGACGGCTCCCGTCGTGATCGAACTTAAGAATCCGCTTTCCCTCGGAAGTCAGGCCTATGGTATGGAAAGTCATGCTCTTACCAATAGCGGGCAAGTTCAATACATTACGATCCGTACCTGCGAACAACAACCCGTTTTCCTTCAGGAAACGAACCAAACGCTTGCCTAAAGGACGTTGGTTACGGATCATATCATACAACTCCGCCTGTTTCTCCTCCGGCACCTGCCCGAAGATCTTCTCCTCACGAGCCTCTTGCAACGAGCGGCTATTCGGGGTGTAAACCGCATAATTCTCCAGGAATCCTTTCACGGAGAACGTATAATAGCAAACCACCCCAAGGGCGTTTAAGGTCTGCCGTAATTTCGCCGTATGTCCCTTACGGGAAGCCGAAACCGTATATACCAACTGATTCGTGATCGTCCAGCCCGCCGCCAAGATCGCCTCGATAGCGTGCCTCGCCTCCGGTGTCACCTCTAGTGGAGACTGGAAATGCGTTTGTATATAGAACTGGCTCACGCCGATAGCGGAAGCCTTCTCCTTGAACTCCCTCAATATACCGACCAACTCATCGGTCACACGCAGCGGAAGATAAGCCAGCAACCGGGAACCTAGCCGTACCCGTTGCAACTCGGCGTACTTCTCGCCCTCCGGACGGCTCTCGTTCGCCTTCCGTTTCCGCACCGCCATCTTATATACCGCCTCCAATATCTTACGCAAGGTAGCGTTCTGGCTCATCAAGGCATCCCCGCCCGTTATCAAGATATCCCTCAGTTGGGCGTCTTCCTCAAAATAACGCATCAGACGACGTAACTTCCGGTCCCAACTCTCCTTAGGCTTCAGAGCCTCGAAATCGAAATTCAACCGCTCGCTCTGGAAATCATACATGCGCTGGCAAGAAGCGCACAATCCACCGCAGGCACGCCCCATCGAATCGGGGATCAAGATCGCCACCTCCGGATACCTCCGGTGTATATTATGTCCCTCCGGCAATAGCCAACCCGCCGCGTTCGGCTCATCGGCAACGACCATGTCTTCCTTTTCCCACGCCTTAATGCTTCCATACGTATCTACCAGCTCGTTCGAGTACATGATGTACGATCGCACCGTAGCGTCGTCATACCCCTCATGTTCTATATTTAATAGGGAAAGATAATAAGGAGTCACAAAAAAGGGCATCCCCTTCTTTTTGGCACGAGCCAATAAGCTCATCGTCTCGTCCGACAGGGAATATCCCAAAAAGGAGTTCAATTCCGTAGGACTCTTGATCGCCATCGACAAATGGAAACGAGCGGTATTCCACCATTCACGTACCCGGGCCTCTTTCTCCTCATAGGAGATGCCCTCGGCGAACTGAAAACGTGACGAAGGGCTATGGCGTCTTTCTATCTTCTTGATCAAGCAAGCGATGATACGCTCCTTGTTCCTCTCACGGATAGCGATTACCTCCGGGTCAAGCCCGGTCGGCCAGCGGCTCATCTGCCTTTTCACCAATGCCCGGTCCGGTAGGATCTCAACCGGATATTCCAATAAATCAAACTGATGGTATAGGTCAATGAATAAATCAGGAGAGACCTCATTTTCCAAATGGCCGGTCAGGAACTGCCAAAGATAAGTGACCGTCCGCACCGGAAGACGCTCGCCCGTAGACAGCTCGTCCACGAAAGTATCATCATGCTCAATCAAAAGAAGGATACGTCTCGCCACCGCCATTCCTACGTTTTCTTGGGTACTTTCCTTTTCCGTGAGCCGGGATAAAATAAGAGAACGCAAAGCATCCTTAAAATACTTTGCGTTCTCACTTTCTTCCGCTAAGGTCACCAACCAAGGGAAGCTCTGATTATATACTTTTTTTAGTTTAGAAATGTCGGATACAAGATGTTCTTTTTTTATCATAAGCATGTCATTTTTGTAGATTAGAATACATTTGTAAAGCGCCCTCTTGACGATTTCCTACAAAAATAACAAAAAATACGACAAAATGCCGTTTATACAAATCTAAAACATCTTAATAAATCCTTACCATACGATCGACGGACAATACTGCGATATCGTATTTTTCAATACCTTTAGATTGATCGGCTTCGTGATAAAACCAGAAGCCCCGGCTTCTTTAGCGGCTTCCATATCAGAGTCGAATACATAAGCCGATTGCATGATTACGGGGATATCTTTCGACAGCTTACGGATTTCTTTCAAAGACTCGATACCCGTCATCTCAGGCATCTTTATATCCATCAAGATCAAGTCCACCTCGTTTTCCTTAAAGAGAGCCAAAGCTTCCAAACCAGTTTTAGCACGGATCAAATTACAATATTTATGTAAAATGGTCTTCAGAAGTAAATAATTACTTTCCTCATCCTCTGCGATTAGCAACGTGGGCTTTCCTCCCCCCAAATCATTTTTCACATCCATATATATAACGTTTTATTCTTTTAATCAAAATCAAATAAACTCTGATGAAGCAAAGATAAAACAAATATTAGAAAGTAGACATAAAATTCAAGGAGATATGAGTATTCGGGGAAGTTCTTTTTCCACCCATGCTAGAAAGTTACGTCTATACCTCCCATAAATATCGCCTTCGGCATCGGGAATCCTTCGTTGATGGAATAACGGGCAGCCGTTAAATTCTCTCCTTTGACAAATAGATTCAAGCCTTTATCACGTGTACCGAAACGGTAGGCTACCTTCGCGTTCAGAACCGTGTAATCCTCTTTCACCTTGTCCGCCGTATTGATATAAAGGTCGAAAATGGATTGTACGTTCACGTTGAAAGTGAAACGTCCCGGGGCATACATCACGCCAGCGAAAAACTTATGCGCCGGAGCCGCCAGCAGGGCCTTGCTCGTATGCAAATAGCTATAGTTCATATCGAGGCTTAAATTCTTGAGAATCTGGTAGCGGGAATCGAACTCGATACCTTTATTGGTAAAAGTACCCGTATTGACATTCTTAGGGCGTCCGTCTATACGTGTCGTCTCGATCATATCTTGCCCGTCGATAAAAAAGGCGGTCAACTCCGTAAACAAGTTGCCATCCAAGAATGTCTGTCCGATGGATACCTCGTAGTTCATCATGCGCTCCGGTTTCAAATCTGGGTTCTGAGGCGGGAACATGTACATCTCCCGTATATTCGGACTCCGGAAGCCTTTCGACAAAGAAGCCTTTATCACGTTTCCCTCGAACGGACGTACCGTGAAGCCGGCCTGCGGAATCCACTCGCCGCCGAAGATACTGTTATGCTCATAACGAACCCCGGCGTTCAAGCTTACCTTGTCAAATAGATCCTGCTGCATGATAACGTATCCGGCTACCTCGTTCACGGTCTTATTCACCAACTCATTCTGGTTATCATTGATACTATCCTGCCATGCGTGACCACCCCAGTTCTTATAATCGATGCCGACCGTAAAACTATTCCCTTTCACCAAGCGGAAAGACTGATAAAGCAAGAAACCCGCATTATGATCGTCCGAATAAAACAGATAAGGATTAGGCGTCCCGCCCGGATTATACCCATCATCAATCTTATGATGGCCCCAGTTGTAGAAAGCACGAAGGGCACCACTTGTCTTCCCGTAATTATTCTCTAAAGCGAAGGAGGTAGTACCTCGCAGGATATTCATTATATTATCGATAAGCGGATTTGTTATCTCTCCCGGGTTCTGGTTCTTGAACTTAGCTAAGCTTACGTCTCCCGTCACCTTATAATGATCATCAATCTTATATCCTAACTTAGCGAAACCATTCGTGATATGGAACTTCGAATCCGGACGATGTCCATCCGTGCGGTCATGATTCAAGGAGATATAACTACTAAAGTTACCGATATTGTACCCATTATTAATCATATACTTCTGGGTGTTATACGAGCCGTACATGATACGGGCTTGTGTACGTCGTCCCGGCCGATTATGCTGGCGGGTAATGATATTCACGACACCTCCCATAGCGTTCGAGCCGTATAATAAGGAACCCGGCCCACGGATCACCTCCACCCTTTCCACGTCCGAAGCCACATAGGTATCCGGAAGCGAATGGCCGAATATACCGGCCCATTGAGGCTGTCCGTCGAACAACATCAAGACCTTATTACTCTGTCCGACACCCCGGATATTAACCGTCCCGGCCGCTCCCTCGGAGACGCCAAAACCTGTAATCCCTTTTTCCGTGACAAACAGCCCGGGTACTCGCTCCGACAATACGGGAAGCAACGCCGATTCACTGCTAGCCTCAATCTCTTCCCGTTCGATGACCGAGATAGATAACGGCACACTGTTCCGGTTCATATGGATCTTGTTGGCGGAAACCACCACCCCTTTCAAATTGATCAGACTGTCAATCTCTGCCGGATCTATCGCAAACGCCATGGAGCCTATCAACAGTCCGGAAACTAGTAAAAGTTCTTTTCTCATATACTACTTACATCTATAATATTTATCATTTTAAACATCCCGTAGTGGCACGTTCACCAGAAAACGTGTTACCAAGCCTGCAAAAAAAAGCATTAATCCGCCCGGCTCATCACCAACTTACCATGCTTAATGCCTTTGATTGTCGTCAACTTATCCGACAATTCTGTCAAGCGGTGAGCCGTTCCCATCACCGTCACTATATGCAAGCAAAAATTCTGATTGATATAATACTGGGAAGACGACAAGATCACATCCTTATAATTTTGTTGGATACCCGTGATTTTCAAGGAGATCTCTTTCTTGACTTGGTCATACATGATCACGATCGTCCCGGCTACGATATGGTTGCATTGCCATTTACGTTCGGCTACATTCTTCTCTATCAGAAAACGAATCGCCTGTGAACGATTGGCGAAGCCATTCTCATTCACATATTGATCCAATGATTCCAACAGATTGTCTTCCAAAGAGACACCAAAACGTTTTAAAGACATAAACCCTTTTTTTATAATTTTCGGTGCCAAAGGTAGTGTTTTTTCAAGAATCTCGGTATTCTATCGGCAGGAAGAGGAAAAATTAGTCGCTAATCACGAAAATTCACTCCGGTATCCCACCATAAGCGGGTACCTCCGGTATCCGGACCTCCCAGATACTCACACAAGGCGGAATATTGAGCCGGGTTACCGGAAATAATGCTAACCGGGAAATTCAAACGACGAATCATCGTTCGCGTATCGATCTTTCCATTGCTTTTATTCACCAAAACCGGGAACAAACGGGGATAACCGGTACGCCTCTGCTCCGCCCAAGCCTCACAGCCCTCGGGGTAACAAGCGATCCATTTTTGGGTAATGATCTTCTCCAGCTTGGTCTCCCTAGAGGCTTCTTCATCCCATGCCGGAGACACCAAGCAAAGCGCCTTCGCCGAATAGTCGGGAGTAAACGTATCCACGAAATCGGCGGCAACATGATCACTTTGTAAATAAGCGTTCGCCTCTCCTACCCTCCATTGATTGAACGATGATCGTACGCCTTGCTCATAGCAAGTCCCGGCGTCCTCCCCGGACCAGCCCCGCAAGGCTGCCTCCGCACGTAAGAACCAAACTTCCGCAGGCGTCATTAAGATAGCGTCCGTTTTCTGGGTAATCGTACTTCTCGAATGCTCACTATAGCGGGAATGATTAAATCCTGTCCCTTGCCGGATTCCCCGGTACTCCCCGGAATATCCCTTTCCGGTAGCAGGCTCAAAATAACGGGATAACCGAGGGTCTTTATATCCTTTAAGGATCGATTCCATATTAGCGTTCATAAAAACCTCTCCCCACGCCTTATTGATCTCCCCCAGCGGATTCGAATAGCCGGTTCCGGCGGTAGAAACCGCGACGACCTCATAAGCCTCCTCCAGCAAACCGGCTGGATGTGTCAGCGACTTATGCGCCTCATCCCTTGCCTTATCAGGGTCAGCCATAGCAATACGAATCGCCAAGCGCAAACGTAATGAGTTGGCGAAACGCATCCATTCCCCAAACGTCCTGTAATTCTCCGGCATAATCATATCGAAACGAGAAAAGGTTTCCTCTCCATCATATTCAGACAGCAGGTGAATAGCCTCCCCCAAATCTTGGAAAAAAGCATAATAAGCGTCTTTCTGGGAATCCGGCATTACCCCGGCATCCGACTCCCCAAACTTTGTATACACGATCGGGCCATAATAATCCGAGATCCGATGCATGATCTCTACTTTCAGTATTTTAGCGATCGCATAGAAAGCCGGATATTTGTCACGGGAATGATCTTCCGTCTGCTTTATCTCCGTCATGATATATCCATACGTATTATCCCACATCGTACCATTCCAGCCATCCTGCAAATTATAGACCGTATTCCCCAATCCTGCGTTGAAGGGTTTAAAATCATGCATATAACCGGAAAACATATCCGCATTCAGATTTTGCATCGTCTGGAAATGCCAGTTCTTGCCACTCCCCCAATCATAATTAAAATAAATCCCCATCTGGACTACCTTTAGCCAGACACCGAACGTATTATAATCATACGTTTTCTGCTCATCGGTAAAACCCGTATTATCGGTATTATACTCCTCGAATTTACCCGTACAGGAAAAAAGGAGTAATACAGCCAACAGAGCTGCCATCTTATTCAGAAATCTCGTCTTCATACGCTTAGAATGAAAGTTTCACATTAAAGCCGACACTTCTCGTAGTCGGTATCCCGAATATATCAATCCCTTGATTGCTATTGCTCGCCGAAAGCACGGCATCCGGATCAAATGGAGCCTTTTTATAAATAAAGAATAGATTCCGGGCGACAAAAGACAGTTCCGCCTTTTTGAGAAATTGTTTTCTCCCCAGCAATCTCTTCGGTAGCGTATATCCCAAAGATAACTCCCGCAAACGGATATTGGTAGCATCGTACATATAATATTCAGTCACACCGTTTCGTCCTCCCACCTGCTCATAAAATCCTTTTATGTTATAAATATGATGCCCTTCCAAATCCACATACCCCATCGTACGGGCCTCTCCGGAAACCTTACTCACTCCCGTTTGGTCAAGCACAGCCTGAGTCTGGGCCAGCACATCTCCCCCAAAATGCCCGTCAATCAAGAAATAGAACGAGAAATCCTTATACGTGAAACTATTTCCCCAACCCAATAAGAACGCCGGATTGCAATTCCCCACCTTAGCCGTATTCCCGCTGCCGATCTCTTGGGGCAAGCCGTCCCGACCATACACGATCGCACCATATTTATCCCGCTCAAAAGCTTTCCCATAGATATCACCAAACGAGCCACCTTCCACCAAACGCATCGTATAGCTAGAGGAGAATCCTTCATCTCCTTGAATAAAGCTAGCCAAATCATCATGTAGTTTCTTTACTTCATTTTTATTCCGGGAAAAGTTGAGTGTCGTATTCCATTTAAACTGATTCGTTAAGATAGGAACCGCACCGAACGTCAATTCCACTCCCATATTCTGTATATTTCCCGCATTCACAAAATAATACTTGTATGCGGCTCCAGCGGAAGAAGGTAAAGAGAAGAGTTGATTTTTCGTATTGGTCTTATAGAACGTAAGATCCACGTCCATACGATAATCAAAGAATTTCCATTCGGTACCTATTTCAAAAGAACTGCTCATCTCCGGCTTCAAGGTACCGAACGGAGCCGTATCATTCGGCTGGGGAATCCCGCCCGCGGCGATATGGCCTACCGTATTGCTAACGAATAAGGGTATATCATTACCCACCTTACTCCAAGAAGCCCGTACTTTCCCAAAAGATATCAAGGAAGGCATCGAAAAGGATTTAGGGATAATCCAAGAAAGACCGACTGAAGGATAGAAAAAACCTCTTGATTTACGTTCCGTAAACGCAAGGGTAGATGACCAGTCATTACGTGCGGTCACATCTAAGTAAAGGCTTTCCTTATATCCCAACTGCGCCATAGCAAAAAAGGATTGCATTTGCCGGCGTGCGTCATCCGACTCCTCGATGTAGGCACTGGACGACATGTTAATATTAGCGATCGTAAAGACATTCGGATAATACAAGGAAGCCGTTTTCGAATCCAGCCTCAACGCACTGGTGCGTGTGTCCGTTATGCTCGTACCGATAGCGGCGTTCAAGGAGAAATCACCCCAGCTTTTATTCAATTTGGCCATCAAATCCCCATAGAGCAACGTAGTCTGGTAGGTGTAATAAATGTAACGCCCGTTCTCACCGGCGATACCCGGAGAGGTAGAAGCGTATATTTCCTGCTGATACTTATCATTCACATAATCGATATTTCCACGGCCCTGTAATGTAAGCCAATCTGTCACCTTGAAACTAGCGGAAGCCAACGCCAACACACGGGCACGTTTGTCCTCGTTTTCCGTACGGTTGACCAACCAATAAGGATTTTGCTCAAAATCAGTAATCGTAGTATACCAGTTCTGGACGTTCATATTCCGTTTCTCGTTATATACCTCAAAGTTCTCCTTATAAGGTGCCATATCCATCCCTCTAGGAAACGTGTATAAACCTTGTAACGGGTTCATATAAAATCCCCCGGCCGTAGGTTTTCCTTTGATTGTTTGGAGTATCAAGTTTACCTGCCCCTCCAAGATCAAACGATCATCAAAGAAAGAAGAACTTTCACGGAGATTAAAATTATGCTTGCTTAAATTATTCTTAGGAACGATGCCCCGTGCGGTCGTATTGGCATACGAAAAATAATTTTGCACATGGCTATTCCCTGCCGTAAATATCAATGAGTTAATAGCGGTAATACCCGTCCGGAAGAAATCGCCGACAGGGTCATAGACCGGAAGAGAAGCCCGGTCTCCCCAACAAGTTTCCGCCCCTTCCATCCGTCCGAACTCATTCTGAAACTTGGGGAGACTGATCGCTTGATCAACAGTCAGCGACGAGGAGAAATGAATATTCCGTACCCCGGCCTTACCTCTTTTCGTTTTGATCAAGATCACACCGTTCGCCGCTTGTCCCCCATACAACGCAGAGGCCGAAGCCCCTTTCAAGACACTCAAACTCTCTATATCATCAGGATTTAGATTAGAGATACCATCGCCCGCATCCCGGTTACCGGCATCGGCCGTACCACCGATCGTTGTCAAGGCTTGCTCACTGCTAATGCTCAAGATCGGGACACCGTCTATCACATACAAAGGCTGGTTATTTCCGGATGCGGAACGACTACCTCGAATAATCACCCGGGACGAGCTACCCAGACCGGCGGAAGTCCGGTTAATCTGGAGTCCAGCCATCTTTCCGGAAAGCGTACTCATAAAATTAAAATCCTTGGCCCTTACCAATTCCCCACCTGTGATTAACTGGGTGGCATAAGGCAAGGAAGATTCTTTCTTCTCGATACCAAGAGCCGTAATAACTACCTCGTCCAAAATCTGGGCGTCATCCTCCAACTGCACATTCAATGACAATTGCCCCTCATACTCAATTTCCCGTGAACGATAACCGATATAAGAAAAAACCAAAGTAGCCTCCTCGGGAAGCTCCAATACAAAGCTGCCATCCATATCCGTAATCGTACCGTTTCTCGTTCCTTTTTCCACCACATTCACGCAGGCAATAGGCTCTCCTTTGTGATCGGTCACGATGCCTTTTACCTTACCATCCAGCTTTTGTTGCATTTGGATTATCGCCTCTTTCTTATTCAAGATGATCTGGTCATTCATGACCGTATAGACGATCTCCGTGTTCTTAAATAATAAATTTAAAATCTCGAAAACCGTACGTCCGGATAAAGATTTACGCACTTTCTCAGATAAATTGATCACCTGAGCGTCATAAATAAAAGAATAATTGGTTTGACTCTCAATCTCATCCAGAGCGCCAGCCAAGCTAACCGGGGGAGAGATACGAATATAGGATTCCGAACGTTCCTGTTGGGCGCCCAGCGGGAATATACATAATAATAGTAGAATGAAGATATAAATATATAATCTCATAATTTACACACGCACAATTTATCATGGGTAAATGTAAGAATTATTATCTAATACTATTCAATTATAACAAAAAAATCTCGCTTGGAGTACTGTTCTTCACAGATAAGTATCTCCAAACGAGAATAACCATCAGCTTCTGTTAAAGCTCAATATAATCAATCTGTCTGTTTATTTATTTTGAAGATGTGCAATAGTTGGAATTCTTATCCCACCAAATCGGGGTCGAAACCACATCACCTTTCCCACCTAACATGGATTTGCCTTTCTCATATTCAGCAGCATTTACCAATTGCTCTTTCATCGGGTATTTCATACGTTTGATGAAATTTTGAGGATTCAAGATATTTGTATCACTATTATTATATACAGCTTGATCTCGATAAACAGCCACATCCAAACGAGGCAAGTTCAAACGACGCTTGTCATTCCAAGCTTCCTGCGCCAAATCTGGAAGTCCGGCGATATATTTCTGCGTGATGATCTTCTCTAAAGCCGTATTGCCTGCGCCTTGTTGATCGTCATATTTCGCGCTGGTACCAGCCTCATTCTTTTCCGTGGAAGCCAAATACTCCTCAACATCACCCGATACACCCCAAGTCTCGAAGGAAGCACGTACACCTGCCTCATAAGCAGCTTTAGCATCACCGGCGACCAAATTACGGGCGAACAACTCAGCTTTCAAGAAATCAACTTCCTCAGAAAGGAACATATCATAAGGACGAGATTTATACGGAGCGCCATCTTTAATAATAAAGCCCATCTCTGCACATTGCTTAGACTGATAAATACCAGTATTCGCCTCCTCTGCTTTCGCACCGTATACCAAACCTTTCCAATCACCATTCTCAATACCCGGCTGGAACATCTTCGGGGCACGAGGGTCTACCTTAGCGGGATGTACATTCGATACGGCAACTCCGGATGTCTGGTTTACCACGCCGGCAGGCCAATCGATATTACCGATATTAGTCACTAATTTCTCAAATGACTTAGACATACAGATCGGACCGCTCCAAGTAATCTGGAACATCGTATAGTTATAGTCCTGTCCCCAAGAACCATCCGCTTTTGGAGGCATATAAGCATTATCAGCCTTGCTTGAGATCAAACCACAAGGAGATGTCAAAGCGGCATTTGCCTCAGCGACACATTTCTCTCGATCCACCTCAGATAGACGAACAGCGAAACGAAGACGCAAGGAGTTTCCAAATTTTTTCCAAAGAGAAACGTCATTCTTATAGACCAAGTCGATACCTGCATCCGAGAATATAGGCTCAGCGCTATCGCTAAAGCTATTCAACGCCTCATCCAATTCCGTGAAATATTCATAATAGATATCCTTCACCGATTTATAAGGAGGATTATCTTCTACGGTAGCATAGGCCGGGAAAGGCATCGGACCAAACTTATCCGCAGCCAGGCTATGGATATACACACGCCAGATACGAGCGAAAGCGATCGTATTAGCGTATAAGTCCTTATCTTTTTCCATCAAACTACGGATCACGATATTGATAGAAGAAATCTGTGTCAGATACGCTTGCCATGTTAAATTGTTCCACTCGTCATTTTGGATATAATTCTTAGTTGCCCAACCACCGCCATCGACCAACATTTGAGAGTAGAAATCAATTTGCAAAGGTTTCAAGCGTTGTTCCACATCACCATCGATAATCATCCCACCACGTAGCGTAGAGGCCAATCGAGGTTCGCTCATATTGTAATTTACATCATCCGTCGGCTTATCCGGGTTATCATTTATACCTGTCAGGTCGCAACTGGCCATACTCGCCATCATAAACGAACAAGCTGCTAATATCTTTATATTACTTTTCATAATAATTCCATTTTTAGATTTATGTTTCATTAAAATGCCAAATTAATATTGAAACCTAAGCTTCTCATAGTAGGCATAGAACCGTACTCGATACCTTGGGCGTTACCAGATGTATAAGCAGCCTCCGGGTCGAATCCCTTTGTCTTACTATAAATCATGAACAAGTTACGAGCCACGAAACTCAAGCGAGCGGAAGTAAATGGAGTCTTCGCCAACATCGTTCTCGGGAAATTATAACCCAAACTCAACTCACGTAAACGGATGTTTGTCGCATCGTACATATAAGCCTCTGTCACGTTATTGCTAGAAAGACCATTCCAATAAGCTTGAGCCGTAATACTCTTCGTATTGGGAGTACCATCGGCCAATACCCCCGGAACAACCATACCATCACGACCATCCAACGTCATCTCTAAATTACCGGATGAAGCACCCGCACGGATAGATCCCATATACACATCACCACCATAACGCATATCGAACATGAAGTTCAACACGAAATTCTTATATGACAAGGTATTGCTCCAACCCATCATCCATTTCGGCTGGTTGTTACCCAACAATACCATATCGTCCGTTCTCAAAGGAACACCATCGGCACCGATAATAATGTTGCCGTTATCATCCCGTTGATAAGCGTAACCGTAAATATCTCCATAGGCTCCACCCTCGTGAGCGACGATCTTCAAGAAACTTACTGATGCGTCACTAAGGATCTGCTCTTTCGTATCATCTGTCAATGAAATTACCTTGTTGATATTCTTTGACCAGTTCAACTGAGTATCCCATTGGAAACCACTCTCGGAGATATAAGGAGTAGCGTTAAACGCAACCTCTACACCCTTATTCTCAATATTACCGGCGTTGATCATCTTTTTCTTGAACCCTGTAGCGGAAGGAACATCGATCTTTAAGATCTGGTCTTTGGCGTTCTTCTTATAATACGCTACGTCGACACCAACCCTATTCTCAAACGCCTTCAACTCAAGGCCTAACTCCCAAGAGTTGATCGTCTCATTCTTTAAATTTGGATTTGCCATCCAATCCTCGTTGCTGGCATTAAAAATACCCCCTTTAATATCATAACTGATATTATAATAGTCACGCAACATATAAGCGTCCGTATCATTACCTACCTGAGCCCAAGACGCACGGATCTTACCGAAAGAAAGAATACCCGTGTTATGCCCCATCTTATTCAACATTTGGGTGAAAATCCAGCTAACACCTACCGACGGGTAGAAATAAGAGTCATTGTCTTTTGGAAGTGTTGAAGACCAGTCGTTACGAGCAGTTAAGTCCAAATACAAATAGTCGTCCCAAGACAATGATGCCGTAGCATATAGCGAGTTGATTTGTTTACGGTTGCGAGTATACTCACCACCATGTGTCTTACCGTTGGCGATCGCATGGAAATCGGGAATCACAAACTCACCGGATGATTCCTTGTACCATGTAGAATTACGGTACATCATATTACCACCTACCGTACCTACGATACCGAATCGATCCCAGTTGCCTTTAGCTGTCAATAAGAAATCGGAGTTGATCTCGGTGAATTTCTCCATATTGGCTGTCATGCTACCGTTGTTCTCCCAATACGGGTTACCTGTCGCACGGATTGTCTCATACTGGATGGTGTAATTATCCATACCAGAGCGAAGCTTCAAGCTCAACCAATCCGTAAACGTGAAATCCAAGGCCGCGAATCCGATAAAGCGGTCTTTCTTATCCTTGTTCGTATTGCGGTAAGCGGACCAATACGGGTTATTGGCGTTGGCTCCCGTGTCGATCAGATAACCAGCGGGCTTTCCGTCCGCACGTTTCCAATCATTATCTTTATAGGCGTCATAGTCAGAGAAGCCCACACTTCGGGGCATACTTAAATAGTTAAGGAAGATATTATCCGGGTCGCCCGCTAATTTCACACGGTTGTTCGTATGCTGGCTTACATAATTAACCTTCACGTCGGCCGATAACCATTTAGACAGTTTAGCCGTAGAACGCAAGTTGATAGACGTACGATCCATTCCGCTATTCGGAACAACACCCTTATTATCCAAGCGTGTCACGCCGGCACGGAAAGTGATATCCTCGGAACTCTTGCTCAAATCCACGCTGTTTGTCCAAGTGGTACCAGTGCGCAAGAAATCCTTATATAAATCATTGTCTCTCGCCGCATACTGGTAAGAACCCATCGCCATATCCTTAGAAGAACCGTCCATAGCGGCACCCCAGCTCGTCGCTTTATTATTATCGAAAGCGCCGTCGATACCTTGTCCGTATACATCTTGGAACTTCGGGGTTTGCATCGGGTTCTCAGCCGTGAAATTCGAGTTGATACTTACGCCCCAACCTTTATTCTGGCTACCTTTCTTAGTCGTGATCATCACGACACCGTTACCTGCACGGCTACCATACAACGCCGCGGCTGCCGGGCCTTTCAATACGGACATACTCTCGATATCATCCGGGGAGATATCAGAGATACCGGAACCTTTATCCACGTTACCGTTACCCCAATAGTCATCCGTACCACCGCTAAAGTTATCGATAGGTACACCGTCCACAACGATCAACGGCTGGTTATTACCAGTAATAGAGTTATTACCACGAATCACGATACGAGAGGAACCACCGACACCGGTACCATTTTGCTTGATCTGCAAACCTGCTACCTTACCAGCCAAAGCGTTGGCCACGTTAGCATCACGGGTTTGCGTCAGGGACTCGCCTTTCAATTCAGACATAGAATATCCCAAAGCCTTTTTCTCTCGCTTGATACCCAAAGCGGTTACCACGACTTCATCCAAGGCTTGCGTATCATCGACCAATTGAACCTCGATAGAAGGTTGTCCGGTAAAGACGATCTCTTGCGTATTAAAACCGATATAGGAAACTTGTAAAGTCGCATTGTTAGGAACATCCAACTCGAAACGGCCATCCATATCCGTGATGGTACCGTTGGTAGTTCCTTTAACAATTACGTTAGCACCAATAATAGCCTCGCCCGTTTTGTCCGTAACGACACCGACTGCTTTTCGTGTCTGTTGTTGAGCGTTTAAGACTGTGACTTCATGCGTGTTCTCTGCGAAAACCATGGCCGGTACCAAACAGAATGCGCATACCCCCATGTTAATCATTAACGGAATTTTTCGAAAAAGAGAATAACTATTCCCCCTTAAAGCATTTAAGGTTACAATTTTATTCATATTTTTGTAGTGTTACTATTTATAATAAAGTTATTTGTAGCTGCGCCAACAGCTCTTCTTGACTTTTCGTACGGGAGAATACGCCAATATTCTTCCGTATGTTTTTAATCCTTGTTTATTCTTTCTTCATGGGCAGACGTATTTTAGAAGGTTACACATTATTTCTCATTTTGATATTTCCACGACTGAGGTTCCCGATCCACTGTCCTTAACGGTAGGTTTATGTATCGCATACTGGATTCCCGACGCCAATTTCAGGTATTCCAATACTTGAGGCAATTGCTCGTCCTTGAAACGGGCTGTTATTATGGACTTGAGTATCTCGTTATCTTTTACCTCGAATACTACGTGATAATGACGTTCCAGCGTTTTCAATACTTTATCCATCGGATGGTTCCTGAAGATAATCTCCCCGTTCTTCCAAGCCGTGTCATATTCGGTATTCACGTCGAACACCTTGATCTTGTCAGCACCCTTTTGATACTCAGCTTTCTCGTTTGGCTTCAACATCTGTGTCATTCGCTTTCCTCCGGACACGACGTTCAACTTTACCGATCCCTCTACCAAGGTGGTCTCTATCATACTCTCGTCTTTGTAAGCGGATACATTGAAAGAAGTACCCAACACCTCTACCGAGTAATCTTTATCCGCTTTCACAATAAAAGGCTTATGGGCATTCTTCGTCACCTCGAAATATCCTTGTCCGGTTAATTCCACCGTACGGGTATCCGCATTGAAATCCGAAGGATATCTCAATTCGCTATTGGCATTCAGCCAAACCTTAGAACCGTCAGGTAAATCGAATGCCGAAACCACCCCAGGATTCGTGCGTACGGCTAGCGTACGCACGTTCCCTTGACCCTGCTGTATGAACAAATAAGCGGATAAAAGAAAGACTGGAATGAATAACACGGCCGCAGCCCGTTGAATAACACCTAACACTTGTCTTAAAGCTAATCTTTTCTCTTTCTTATGGATTCTTGATTTAAAACGAGACAACGCCTCGTCCGGGTTCACGGTCCGCATGACTTTTAGGCGACTTGCCACTTGAGCTGTAAAATAGACCTGCTCCAACAGTTTCTCGTTTTCTAGAGAGGCGGCCCGCCAGTTTTTCACCTCCACAGCTTCCTCCTCGGTCAACATCCCATCGATGTATCGGATCAATATGTCTTCGTTTATTTCCATTTTTTCTTGTTTCTATAATTAATACAGTTGAGACAAAAGATGTACTAAACAAAAAAACGATTTTTTTCAAGAAAATTGAATAATGGCAAAAATACCGTTCCTAAAGAAAGGCTCAACAATATCCCTCTTTCTACTGTTTTACCACAAAATGAGACTTCTTATGGTAAAGATTCTTTTAAAACGGATTTATGAGGAGCCAAGTGAGGCGGATGGTTATCGCATTCTTCTCGACAGGCTATGGCCCAGAGGACTGAAGAAAGAGGATGCGAAGTTTGACGAATGGAGAAAAGACATCACTCCATCTAAGGAGTTACGCCAATGGTTCCACGAGGATAAAGACAGGCATTGGGAAGTATTCCAAGGTCGCTACGGGATGGAGATCAAGCAGAACCCGGATTTCATTCCTTTCTTACGAGAGATCGAGAAGCATCCGGTTGTCACTTTCCTCACGGCAGCGAAGGATGTACAACATAGTCATCTACCTATATTAAAAGAAGTCATCGAGGATTTCGAGAAAAACAAATCATAAAAATAAAAAGACCTATGAAAAGTATCGTATTGCTTCGCCACGGCGAAAGTGTATGGAATAAAGAGAACCGGTTCACCGGTTGGACCGATGTGGATTTGACAGAAAAAGGCGTGGCCGAAGCTTATAGGGCCGGCAACTTATTGAAAGAAAAAGGATATGTGTTCAATAAAGCCTATACCTCTTATTTAAAACGGGCTGTCAAAACCTTGAATTGTGTATTGGATCGCATGGACCAAGACTGGATCCCGGTGGAGAAGAGCTGGAGGCTGAACGAGAAACATTACGGATCGCTACAAGGGTTGAACAAGAGCGAGACCGCCCAAAAGTATGGAGACGAGCAGGTCTTGATCTGGCGTCGCAGTTACGATATAGCCCCGCTTCCCCTATCGGAAGGCGACCCTCGTAACCCTCGCTTCGATATCCGCTACAAAGACGTGCCGGATAAAGAGTTGCCCCGTACGGAATCCTTGAAAGATACGGTTGAGCGGATTCTCCCTTATTGGAAAGAGGTTATCTTCCCGACGCTCCGGACCGCCGACCAGATCCTTGTCGCCGCTCACGGAAACAGCTTGCGGGGAATCATCAAATATTTAAAAAACATCTCCGATGAAGAGATCGTTCATCTGAATCTCCCGACAGCCGTTCCATACGTGTTCGAGTTCGATGATGACTTGAAACTCGTGAATGATTATTTCCTTGGCGACCCGGAGGAAATCAAGAAACTCATGGAAGCCGTAGCCAACCAAGGAAAGAAAAAGTAGCGGGATTCATGCCTCTTATCCGGAATTATTCATTAAGTTTGCAACCAAACAAACTTAAACACTATTGTGGACGAGAACGCAGAACGAATTTCACTAGAACTTATCGCAGGAGACGAACAAGCGTTCGACACCGTGTACAAACAATATTACCGGGGATTGTGCGCCTTCGCCTCCCAATATGTAACAGTACCAGAATCGGAGGAGATCGTACAAGACGTGATGATGTGGCTGTGGGAAAACCGAAAATCCCTAGTAGCGGACATGTCCCTGAAATCACTCCTCTTCACCATTGTCCGCAATAAATGCCTCAATACGATCAGCCACATACAGGTTAAGCAACAAGTGCACGAGAGATTGTACGCCAAGTTCCAAGAGCAATTCGAGAATCCTGATTTTTATATAGGAGAACTGATGGCCTTGGCCTCCAAGGCCATCCGGGAGCTCCCGGATGAATACCGTAAGGCATTCGAGATGAACCGTTTCGAGGAAATGACCTACAACGAGATCGCCGAGCGGACAGGCGTATCCCCCAAAACAATCGCATACCGCATCTCTCAAGCGCTCAAGATATTACGGACGAAATTAAAGGACTATATCCCTTTATTGGTATGGCTGCTTTACGAACAAACACGCTCATAACGGAGGAAGCATCCTACCGCCATGAGCGTTTTTTTAATGAGTCAAAAGACTTATTTCACGAACGGTGCTTTCAATAAATAATCCACGCAGCCTTTCACGCCCTCAAACTGGGAACGTCCGTCAGGCATACCCTCCAACTCCACGAAATAATCCTTGATTCCATTCGCGTAAGCTTGCTGGAATATATTCTCGAAATTCATCATCCCGGACTCGCCTAGAATAGCACGGTCCTTGATGTGCAATACCTTAATACGGTTCGGATATTTCTTCAACCACTCTATCGGATCTTGTTGTCCCATCACGGCCCAATAAACATCCATCTCGAAAAATACAAGCGAAGGATCAGTATTCTTCAAGAACAACTCATAGATGCAATCTCCTTTCACACGCCTTCCCAGCTTGGCCTCCGTACTACCCGGATTTACCTTGGCGAACTCCATCTCATGGTTGTGATAGCCGAAAGGAATACCGGCCGCTTTCACGATCTTACCCGCCTCGTTAAAAATCTCGCAGACGAAAGCGGTTTCCTCGGTGCTACGGGTACTCGGTTGCCCGGGCTGGATCAAGTACTTCACGCCTAGTTTGGCATGGTCATCAGCCGTCTTCTTCCAATACTCGGAGATCTGGGAGCGATTGGCCTTCGTGTACTCACGTACCGGAGGATTCACGTGGGAACTGGTGATCTTCAATCCGGCATCATCCACCATCTTCTTGAATTCCATCATGTCTACACCGCCGATCTTGCCTTCCTTGTAACCGGCCAATTCCAGATTCGTGTACCCCATTTTCTTGATCTTTTTCAATCCACCGGGTACATCCGCATAAAGTTCCTTGCCTAAAGAATAGATTTGTAAACCAACTGTCTTAGCGGCCATCGTTTCAGAAGTGACAGGTTTAGCCGCATCTGCGCTCCCGACCTTTCCGGCCATCAGGCCACCCAAGGTGAAAAGGGACGCATTCTTTAAAAAATCTCGTCTATTTATCATGATTATTAGAATTAAGTCAGTCCAAAGATAGAGATTATAATCTAAAAAAAGACCGCATAGGATGGAAAAATCCACCTATACGGTCCACAAATGGTATACATTATATAATAGGACTCGATTAACGGCGAGGCTTGATATCCAACTTCACCGGCTTGATCATATTCTCCGGGCTTAAGATCGTATCCAATTCCTCCTTGGTCAAGATACCATGATCCAGTACCAATTGATAAACGCTAACGCCGGTCTCCAACGCCTCCTTCGCGATCTTGGTCGAGTTCTTATAGCCGATTACCGGATTCAAGGCCGTCACCACGCCGATGCTATGATGTACCTCCTCACGGCAACGATCCTCGTTAGCGATAATACCGTCCACGCAACGGGTACGCAAGGTATCGAAACCATTGATCAGCAAATCCACGGACTCGAAGCAGCATTGTGCCATCACCGGCTCCATGGCGTTCAGCTCCATCTGGGCGGCTTCCCCGGCCATGGTCACACATAATTCATTACCCATTACCTTATAAGCGATCTGGTTCATCACCTCCGGGATCACAGGATTCACCTTACCCGGCATGATAGAAGAACCCGGCTGCATAGCAGGCAAGTTAAACTCACCCAAACCGCAACGAGGGCCGCTTGCCAACAAGCGAAGGTCATTACATATCTTATTCATCTTCACGCAAACCCGCTTCATGGCGGAAGCATAGCCTACCAAGCAAGAAGTATCCGAGGTAGCTCCTACCAAATCGGAGGAGAGACGGATATCCCATCCGGTTATCTCACGTAAAGCCGCAATACATTTCTCCGCGTATCCCGGCTCGGCACAAATACCCGTACCGATAGCGGTAGCTCCCATAT
The DNA here is from genome assembly GCF_003635405.1 of Parabacteroides sp. AF39-10AC. NCBI lineage: Bacteria > Pseudomonadati > Bacteroidota > Bacteroidia > Bacteroidales > Tannerellaceae > Parabacteroides > Parabacteroides sp. AF39-10AC. Next base: position 401,979 of record NZ_QTLP01000001.1, read on the forward strand.
TAACCACCAAGAAATCGGCGGCGGCCTCATTCAAGTGAGCGATCTCATCCTGCAAGATGCTGGCGAAGCCATTAAAGGTCTGCCCCAACGTCATAGGTACGGCATCCTCCAACTGCGTACGTCCCATCTTGATAATTTGCGAGAACTCCTCTCCTTTCTTACGGAAAGAGGCGATCAATTCCTCCAAATGGGGAAGCAATTGAAGATGCTTAAAATACATACCGATATGGATAGCGGTCGGATATGCGTCGTTCGTGGATTGCGAGCAGTTCACATGGTCGTTCGGTGAGCAGTATTGGTATTCACCCCGCTCATGCCCCATCAGCTCCAAGGCACGGTTGGCGATCACCTCATTCGCGTTCATATTCGTAGTGGTACCCGCTCCGCCTTGGATCATATCCACCGGGAACTGGTCGTGATGTTTACCATCGAGAATCTCCCCACAAGCGGCGATGATAGCGTCTTTTTGCTCTACGGTAAGCAAGCCTAATTCAAAGTTAGCCATGGCAGCCGCCATTTTTGTTATAGCTAATCCTTTAATGAATAAAGGATATTCACTCAAACGGAATTTACTGATTGAGAAATTCTCGATTCCTCTCAAGGTTTGAACTCCGTATAATGCTTCGGCGGGGATTTCACGAGCGCCGATCAAATCGCTCTCTATGCGAGTTTTTCCAGTTAATTTAGTATCCATATTAGAAATATTAATCGTTTTTTATTGTTTCCGCAAAGGTAGAAACTATTATTTTGAAAGCAAATTATTCTTCGAAATAATAAAAACAAATACCAAAAACGCCAATACACGTCTACACAAGGCTCAATGAATTACAATTTGTCAATAGAGCAGTTTTAATAGACCTTCTGATCTTTTTTATCTCATTCATAAAAAAAGTACGATTTTATTTGCTGTTTGTCAAAGATTCCATATATTTGCTGCCGTAATAACAAAACAGAGTCATGAGAACATTCGTAGTAAATACATATTGGTGGTGGCGCTCCGTACAACTCAAAAGGTCGTAAGGAACGAAGACTCGTATGTATATATAAACACTACATAAAGATATAAAGAGGTCTGTCGCACTTGCGGCAGGCCTCTTTTCTTTTTATGGCAAATTCAAAAGGAAAATAACTAAAATAGATAAAAGATGAAAACGTATCAAGTTGACAAGAATGGTTACTATGGTGAGTTCGGCGGGGCCTATGTTCCCGAGATCCTTCATCAATGCGTGGAAAATTTACAGAATACCTATCTGCAAGTGTTGGAGAGCGATAGCTTCAAGGAAGAGTTCGATCAGTTATTGCGTGATTATGTAGGCCGCCCCTCCCCTCTTTACTTGGCCAAACGGTTGAGCGAGAAGTACGGATGCAAGATCTATTTGAAACGGGAAGACTTGAACCATACCGGAGCACATAAGATCAACAATACGATCGGCCAGATCCTCCTAGCCCGCCGCATGGGGAAGACCCGTATCATCGCCGAGACGGGTGCCGGACAGCATGGAGTGGCTACGGCTACGGTATGTGCCTTGATGAATATGGAATGTATCGTTTATATGGGGAAGACAGACGTGGAACGCCAACATGCCAACGTACAAAAGATGGAAATGCTGGGAGCTACCGTCGTGCCCGTGACCTCGGGAAACATGACCTTGAAAGACGCCACGAACGAGGCGATCCGTGACTGGTGCTGTCATCCTTCGGATACGTATTATATTATCGGTTCTACGGTAGGCCCCCATCCTTATCCGGATATGGTAGCCCGGCTGCAATCCGTTATCAGCGAGGAGATCAAGAAGCAACTGCTGGAGAAGGAAGGAAGGGATCACCCGGATTACCTGATCGCCTGCGTAGGCGGGGGAAGTAACGCCGCCGGTACGATCTATCATTTCGTGGATGACGAGCGGGTGAAGATCGTCTTGGCCGAGGCCGGCGGCAAGGGCATCCACTCCGGCATGAGCGCCGCCACGATCCAATTGGGTAAAGAGGGCATCATCCACGGGGCACGTACCTTGGTCATGCAGAACGAGGACGGACAGATCGAGGAACCTTATTCTGTTTCCGCCGGCTTGGATTACCCGGGCATCGGCCCGATCCACGCGAACCTCTCCGTAAAGCACCGTGCGCAAATCCTAGCGGTAGATGATGACGAGGCGTTGGAGGCCGCTTTCGAGTTGACCCGTCTGGAAGGAATCATCCCGGCCTTGGAAAGCGCCCATGCCTTGGGGGCCTTGGCCAAGGTAAACTTCAAGCCGGAAGAGGTGGTGGTACTGACTGTCTCGGGCCGTGGCGATAAAGATATGGACACTTACATTAATTATAAATTATCATGAATTATTCTTTCAAAACGATAAGCAAGAAGGTGATGGGCGACCTTCACACTCCCGTAAGCATCTATCTGAAAGTGCGGGATATCTACCCGGAATCGGCCCTGTTGGAAAGCTCGGACTTCCACGGAAACGAGAATAGCCTTTCCTTTATAGCGCTCCGCCCCTTGGCGAGCATCGGTATCAACAACGGGGAATGCACGGCGACCTTCCCCGACGAGACCCGTGAGGTTACCCCGCTCACCGAAGACTATAACGTACCCGAGGCGATGAACGCTTTTCTCGGCCGCTTCAAGGTGGAGGGAGCGGACAAGAAAGTCTGCGGATTATTCGGCTACACGGCTTTCGATGCCGTCCGTTATTTCGAGAACATCCCGGTCATGGAAGTTCATCACGAGGAGAACGACGCCCCCGATATGCTATACATATTATATAAGTATATCCTTGTCTTCAATCATTTCAAGAACGAGTTGACCCTAGTGGAGATGCTCCAAGAGGACGAGGCTAGCCGGCTGGAAGAAATCGAGACATTGATAGAGAACCGTAACTTCGCCTCCTATAACTTCCAGACAGCGGGTCCCGAGACCTCCCCGATCACCGGCGAGGAATACAAGGCGATGGTCCGCCAAGGCATCAAGCACTGCCTCAGGGGGGATGTCTTCCAGATCGTATTGAGCCGTCGCTTCGAGCAACCGTTCAAGGGAGACGACTTCAAGGTGTACCGGGCTCTTCGCAGCATCAACCCCTCTCCTTATTTGTTCTATTTCGATTTCGGAGGTTTCCGTATCTTCGGCTCTTCCCCCGAGACGCATTGCAAGGTAACGGGCAGACACGCCAGCATCGACCCGATCGCCGGGACCGCTTTCCGTACCGGTAATATCGAGGTAGACAAGCAGCGTACCGAGGCCCTGCTTGCCGACCCCAAGGAGAACGCCGAGCACGTGATGCTGGTAGACCTCGCCCGCAACGACCTCAGCCGGAACGCCCACGACGTGCAAGTGGATTTCTATAAGGAGGTACAATACTACAGCCACGTCATCCACCTCGTATCCCGTGTGAGCGGCGAGATCAACACCGATAGCGACCCGGTAAAGACCTACGTCGATACCTTCCCCGCCGGCACATTGAGCGGAGCCCCCAAAGTACGGGCCATGCAACTGATCACCGACATCGAGCATCATAACCGGGGTGCTTACGGCGGCTGTATCGGCTTTATCGGTCTGGATGGTGATTTGAACCAAGCGATCACGATCCGTACCTTCGTCAGCCGTGGCAACGTACTTTACTATCAGGCGGGAGCCGGGATCGTGGCTAAGAGCAACGATGAGCGTGAATTGCAAGAGGTAAACAATAAGCTGGGAGCCTTGAAGAAGGCGATAGATCTAGCGGAGAAATTAATCAATTGATTATCCGGTTGTAGAGACGGGGCGTGCCCCGTCTCCCACAGTCTGATAGTATTTTAAGTTACCATTTTGAAAGGATGAGACGGGGCGTGCCCCGTCTCTACAACAACAACAATATATATAAAATGAAGATATTATTATTTGATAATTACGATTCCTTCACCTACAATTTGCTACATATATTGAAGGAACTGGGTACGGACGTAGAGGTACACCGCAACGACAAGATCTCCTTGGAAGAGATAGAGCGTTTCGATAAGATCTTATTATCCCCGGGACCGGGCATCCCCGAGGAAGCCGGCATCCTCCTCCCCTTGATCCGCCGGTACGCCCCGACAAAGAGCATCCTAGGTGTCTGCCTAGGCGAGCAGGCCATCGGCGAGGCATTCGGCGCCACATTGATAAACCTTACCGACGTGCATCACGGCGTTTGCTCCGATATACGAATTGTCGCTAAAGATCCTATCTTCGAGGGACTGGAACCGGGTATACGTGTTGGGCGTTATCATTCTTGGGCGGTCTCCAAGGAAAACTTCCCGGATTGTCTGGAAATTACGGCGGTCGATACGGAAGAAGGACAGATCATGGGCTTGCGCCATCGTGAGTACGATGTACGAGGTATCCAATTCCATCCGGAATCCGTGTTGACACCCAAAGGGAAGACTATTATAGAGAACTGGCTGAAACGCTAATTACCTCCTAAGGCACTTATAGTTTCTTCCTAACGAAACATCAGTTTCTCTATGGTGAAACTAATGTTTCTCAAGCAAGAAACAAGAGTTTTCCCCTAGAGAAACAAAAGTTTTTCGATAAAGAAATATCGCAAAACTGCAATATTTTATCATTCAACACATTACAGACATGAAGCAAATATTATACAGATTATTCGAGCACCAATATCTAGGCCGGGAAGAAGCCCGGAACATCCTCCAGAACATAGCGGAGGGACGCTACAACGATTCCCAGATCGCCAGCCTGATCACCGTATTCCTGATGCGCAGTATCTCTGTAGAGGAATTGACCGGATTCCGGGAAGCTTTGCTGGAGATGCGTGTACCGGTAGATTTAAGCGAATACAAACCGATCGATATCGTAGGTACCGGAGGCGACGGAAAAAACACGTTCAACATCAGTACCTGTTCCTGTTTCGTAGTGGCCGGTGCCGGTTACAATGTCGTAAAGCACGGTAACTACGGGGCTACCTCGGTGAGCGGCGCCAGCAACGTGATGGAGCAACACGGCGTAAAATTCACGAACGATATCGATAAGCTACGTACCTCCATGGATACCTGCCATATCGCCTACCTCCACGCCCCCTTGTTCAACCCGGCGCTGAAAGCGGTAGCTCCGGTACGGAAGAGCCTCGGCGTACGCAGTTTCTTCAATATGCTCGGCCCGCTGGTCAACCCGGTCATGCCTACTTACCAATTGTTAGGCGTATATAACCTCCCGCTACTCCGCCTATATAATTATACGTATCAAGAGAGCTGTACCCGTTTCGCCGTGGTACATAGCTTGGACGGTTACGACGAGATCTCCCTCACGGCCGATTTCAAGGTAGCCATGCCGGAGAAAGAGAAGCTTTATACCCCGGAGATGCTCGGATTCAAACGTTGCACGGAAGCGGACCTCGATGGCGGAGAGACCCCGGAGGAAGCGGCCCGTATCTTCGACGCCGTATTAGGGAACAGGGCTACCGAGGCCCAAAAGAGCTGCGTGATCGCCAACTCCGCCTTCGCCATCCAAGTGATCTGTCCTGAGAAGAAGATCGAGACGTGTATCGCCGAGGCACGTGAATCACTGGAAAGCGGAAAAGCATTGGCTACATTCCGTAAATTTATATCTTTGAACCAAAGATAAAGAAACATATCCTATGAAAAAGGACATCTTACAAGATATTATCGCCAATAAGCGCATCGAGGTAGCCCGGCAAAAACAGGCCGTAAGCTTACAGACCTTATTGGCTCTAGGTAGCGACCGTATGGAGCGTGACACACGTTCCATGCGTGCGGCGTTGGAATCATCCCCCTCCGGTATTATCGCCGAGTTCAAGCGTAAAAGCCCCTCCAAGGGCTGGCTGCATCCGGGAGCGAATATCGCCGACGTGGTGCCCGCTTACGAGGCCGGAGGCGCCTCCGCCTGCTCGATCCTTACGGACGGGGATTTCTTCGGAGGTTCCTTGGGCGACTTGCAAAAGGCCCGCAAGCTGGTGGATCTCCCGTTACTTCGCAAGGACTTCATCATCGATACCTACCAACTCTTCCAAGCCCGGGTGATGGGCGCCGACGCTGTCTTGTTGATCGCCGCCGCCCTTACGGAAGAAGAATGCCGGATACTCGCCGAGACCGCCCATAGCCTGCAATTGGAAGTCTTGCTGGAAGTCCATAGCGAGGACGAGCTCAAATACCTGAACGCGGATATCGATATGCTCGGCGTGAACAACCGTAATCTCGGCACCTTCCATACGGACGTAAACAACTCATTCAAGTTGGTCGATAAGATGCGAGGCTTCTCCCCTCTTTTAGTGTCCGAGAGCGGAATATCCGAGACCGATACCGTACGCCGATTGCGTGAGGCCGGTTTCCGTGGATTCCTGATCGGAGAGACCTTCATGAAAACCGAGAGGCCGGGCGATACCCTAGCCGATTTTATAGGAGGACTGGCATGATCATCAAAGTTTGCGGAATGCGGGAGCCTCAGAATATCCGGGAAGTAGCCGCCCTAGCCATCAACTGGATCGGCTTTATCTTCTACGAACGTTCCAAGCGCTTTGTCGAGCGATGCCCGACGGAGCAGCAGGCAACGGACAGTGAACAATTGTCCCCTAAGAAAGTGGGCGTTTTCGTCAACGCTACCATCGAGTCCATGATGGAGAAAGCCTCCGCCTACAAGCTAGACTATCTCCAACTTCACGGTAACGAATCGCCGGAAGATTGCCACACCTTGCAAAAAAGGGGCTATTCCTTGATCAAGGCTTTCCCCATCGCTACGAAAGAGGACTTCGAAAAAACAAGGGAATATGAGGGCCGGGTGGATTATTTCCTTTTCGATACGAGATGCGAGGGCTATGGAGGCTCGGGCAAACGTTTCGATTGGTCCATCCTAACCGAATATGAAGGAGAGACTCCCTTCTTGCTCAGCGGAGGCATCCGTCCGGAAAACGCGGAGGCGATCCGGAACTTCCGGCATCCCCGTTTCGCAGGTATCGACCTCAACAGTGGCTTCGAGATTGAGCCGGGATTGAAAGACATCGACAAACTAAAGAATTTCATCCAACAAATTTTACATCCAGCTGTAGAGACGGGGCGTGCCCCGTCTCCCACCGTCTGATAGTATTTTTAAAATAGAATTCAAAATGAATCGCATCACAAACTTATTCCAGACCCAGAAAGACGGAATACTCTCCGTCTATTTCACCGCCGGTTATCCGAACTTAAACGATACGGCAAGCATCTTAAAAGCCTTACAGGCTAAAGGTATCCACATGGTAGAAGTAGGAATCCCCTTCTCCGACCCGATGGCAGACGGCCCTGTCATCCAAGAGGCCGCCACGCAAGCGTTGCGTAACGGGATGTCACTGCACCTCCTATTCGAGCAATTGAAAGAGATCCGGAGCGAAGTACAGATCCCGATCATCCTAATGGGCTACCTGAACCCCATCATGCAATACGGTTTCGAGAAATTCTGCGAGAGTTGCATAGAGGCCGGCGTAGACGGAATGATCATCCCCGACCTGCCTTATGCCGATTATATCTCCGACTACAAGGAGATCGCCGATCGCCATGACCTAAAAATGATCATGCTGATCACCCCAGAGACCTCCGAGGAACGAATCCGGCAGATCGATGCCCATACCAGCGGATTTATCTATATGGTATCCAGCGCCGCCACGACCGGAGCCCAACAAGACTTCAACGAACAAAAGCAGGCCTATTTCCGTCGTATCAACGCCATGAACCTACAGAATCCCCGCTTGGTAGGTTTCGGCATCAGCAATAAAGCCACTTTCGAGGCGGCGACAGCCCATTCTTCCGGTGCCATCATCGGTAGCAAGTTCGTCCAGTTACTAAAGAGCGAAGCTACTCCCGCCGAGGCGGTCGATAAGTTACTGGAAGCCCTAAAACAATAGGAACCCTATTCATGTTTACATATAAAAACAGTAAATAGTCCTATGAATAACTTCACTTTTCACAACCCAACCCGTTTATTATTCGGTAAGGGCATGATTGAGAAACTGAGTACGGCCATCCCGATGGTGCATCGCATCATGATCACCTTCGGAGGAGGTAGCGTAAAGCAAAACGGTGTGTACGACCAAGTGATCAAGGCGCTAAAGGATCGTGACTATATCGAGTTCTGGGGCATCGAGCCTAACCCCACCATCGAGACCTTGCGAGAAGCTATCCAGATAGCGAAAGGCAAGCAGGTGGATTTTCTATTGGCGGTAGGCGGTGGCTCCGTCATAGACGGGACGAAGCTAATCTCCGCCGGCATCCTGTACGACGGTGATCCTTGGGAATTGGTACAGAAAGGGTATTACTATCATACCGTGCCCATGGGTACCGTACTGACCCTGCCCGCCACAGGTTCCGAGATGAATAGCGGGGCCGTGATCTCCCGGAAAGAGACGCAAGAGAAATTCCCGTTCTACAGCAATTTCCCCGTATTCTCGATCTTGGATCCGGAGACGACCTTCAGTCTACCCCCGTATCAAGTGGCTTGCGGTATCGCCGATACCTTCGTCCACGTGATGGAGCAATATATGACTACGACCGACCAATCCCGCTTGATGGATCATTGGGCGGAAAGCATCTTAAGCACCTTGGTTGAGATCGCCCCGAAGATTAAGGAAGATCCGAGGAATTACGACCTGATGGCAGATTTCATGCTATCCGCCACGATGGGCTTGAACGGCTTTATCGCTATGGGCGTAACGCAGGACTGGGCTACCCATATGATCGGACACGAGCTAACCGCCCTTCACGGATTGACGCATGGAGCGACCTTAGCGATCGTCTTCCCCGGAACCTTACGCACCCTACGCAAGCAGAAAGAGGGCAAGATCCTGCAATACGGCGAACGGGTATGGGGTATCCATAGTGGAACGACAGAGGAACGGGTAAGCCAAGCCATCGAGAAGACCGAGCAATTTTTCCAAAGCCTCGGTTTATCTACCCGCCTCAGCCAAGAGAAGATCGGCGATACGACAATCACCGAGATCGAGAATCGCTTCAATGAACGAAACGCCGCCTTCGGGGAGGCGAAGAATGTAACGGGTAGCGTGGCACGGGAAATATTGGAGAGCTGTAAATAACGTACAACTTGTAGAGACGGGGCGTGCCCCGTCTCATCCCCTCAAAAGGGTATAGATTTTATCTTAACAGGACTACTACTTGGATCGGGCCATGCGCCCCGAATACCAAGGCTTGTTCAATGTCAGCAGTCTTTGAGGGACCGGACATGAAGACTCCGTAATCATAATCCATAGTGGCAGTACGGCGGTAAGCCTCATTCATCGTATGAACCAATTGAGTCTTGTCCAACAAGATCACCAAAGCGTTCGAGATAAAGTACAGACCTTTATAACGTACCTGACGGGGTAACCAGACAGCGGCATTCTCCGCCACGCCGAAACTACCCTCCACCACAGATACGTCCGTTCCGTTCAACTCCCGGGGATCGGTCAGCCCATCCGGGTTAAAGGTAGCGCAAGTAATCTCCTTCAAATTCGAGGCGATACGTTTCGCCTCCGGAAACTCACGGCGGATCACCTCATTCACATCCTCGCCGGGCTTTAACTCGATGGCCTTGCCACCCGCCCCGGCTAACACCTCCGAGAACGTAGCCAACTTATCCGCATAGGTAATCGCCTCCAACGTAAGCTCAGGCATCTCGTGGCATGTACCCGTATGACGACGGATACTCGCCAATATAGAATCTTTACTACTCATTATCTCACCTTATTATTCTTCCACATATCATTAAACGACTCCTTGGCGAAAGCCGGAAGCTCACGTCCCTTGCCCCAAGCGTTCAAGCCATTATAGACCATGAAACGAGGCAAATGATTCACTACCGGAGCAAACTTCAACGCCGTATTGAACAATCCCGGACGTTCCATCAGGAACTTCATGCCGAAAGACATCACTTTCTTCTCCTTGCTCGCCTTACCGATCTTATCCAAATCTTGCCGCCAACGGTAAATCTGCTCGCCCAAATCGATCTTTACCGGACAAACGTTCGAGCAAGAAAGACATAAGGAGCAAGCCGATACGTTATCCGAATATTCCTCCGGATTCCTCAGCATACCCAAGTTGATCCCGATCGGTCCCGGGATGAAATACGTATACGAATAGCCACCACTCCTGCGATATACCGGACAGGTATTCATGCACTCGCCACAACGGATGCAATTCAACGTACGAATATGATCCGGTTTCGCCAAGATATCACTACGCCCGTTATCCACGATAATGATATGGAACTCTTGTCCCTCGGGCGGACGGCGATAATGAGAAGTATAAGACGTGATGGGTTGCCCCGTACCCGAACGAGCCAGCAAACGAGTGAATACGCCCAATGCCTCCAGATTCGGTACGATCTTCTCCATCCCCATCGTAGCGATATGCACCTTCGGGAAGGAGGTTCCCATATCGGCGTTTCCCTCATTGGTACAAACCACGATCTCGCCCGTAGAGGCGACGGCGAAGTTAGCACCCGTCATCGCCACGTCGGCATGCAGGAATTTCTCACGCAGATTCTTACGGGCGGCATGCGTCAGGTAGGTAGGGTCGATATTCCCTTTCTCCGTTCCCATCTCACGCTCCATCATCTCGCTGATCTGCTCCCGTTTGATATGGATCGCCGGCATCACGATATGGCTCGGGGCCAAATGCATCAATTGCAAGATACGCTCACCCAAATCGCTCTCCACCACATCGATTCCTTTCGACATCAAGAACTCGTTCATATGGCATTCCTCCGTCAGCATCGATTTGCTCTTGATCAGGTTCCGGGCATCATGCTGGCGCAAGATCCGCAAGACGATCTCGTTATGCTCCTCGGCATCTTTCGCCCAATGCACGATAGCCCCGTTGGCGATCGCGTTTTTCTCGAACTCCTCCAGAAGCGTGTCCAGATGGCTGTTGGAGTAAAGCTTGATCTCCGAGGCCAACTCCCTCAACCGCTCCCACTCTGGAAGCGAATGGCTCATCTTATCCCGTTTGGTACGTACCATCCAAAGCGTATGGTCGTGCCAAGCCTCATTCTCCTTATTCTCTAGGAAACGGGCCGCTGCTATAGCATGTTTCGTACTCATAATCCGGACGCTAATATTTGAACGATGTGAATAGTCTTGATCGGAAGTTTCTCCCGCTTGATAACCCCTTCCATATGCATCAAGCAAGAGCTATCCGCACCGGTGATATACTCGGCGCCGGTACTCATATGATCCTTTACCTTGTCTTGTCCCATGCAAGTAGAGACCTCAGGCTCCTCGATGGCGAACATACCGCCGAAACCGCAACATTCGTCCACCCGCTTCGGCTCGAACACCTCGATACCTTTCACCAAGGAAAGGAGATCACGTAACTTGGAATAGTACGGGATATTACGCTCGCTGGGCGACGAGAGATGCAACTCACGCACCCCGTGGCAACTATTATGGATACTCACCTTATGCGGGAAAACGGCCGGCAGGGATCCCGGTCTCACCACGTCGTGCAAGAACTCGCAGATATCATAAATCTTCTTACTGTTCATACAAACGTGATCCCGCTTTCCCAATATATGGGGATGGTTCTCTTTTACGAAGGCTACGCAACTGGCCGAGGGGCCTACCACGTAGTCATAGTTCTTAAACTGTTCCTCCATCCGGAGGGCCAAGCGAGCCGCCTCATCCTCGAAGCCGGCGTTCGCCATGGGTTGTCCGCAACAGGTCTGGTCCATCGGATAATCGACATCCACACCCACATGCCTCAACAATTTATACGAGGCGATACCCACTTCGGGGTACACCGCGTTAATGTAACATGGGATAAATAATCCTACCTTCATACTAATTTTATCTTATATATCATATACGACACCGTATATAATTAACACCTACAAGCCCCTCATAGCTGCATATTGGCCCTTACCCTGCTTAATGTCTCGGGAGTCATCAGCAAATAAGAGGCGATATGGGACAAGGGGGCACGCTGCACGATCTCAGGGTGTTCTTTCAATAAGCGGGCATAACGTTCATTAGCGGTCTCGAAACGAAGGAAATCCGCCTTCCGTTGAGACAGGATCAGCGAATTCTCCAACAGGCGGCGATACATGACCTCGATCTCGTAATCCTCGGCGCACAATGCCAATAAAGGATCATGAGGAATGCCATACAGCACCGTATTCTCCAAGGCCTCCACCAACAGATTAGCGGGACGCTGGCGCAAGAAGCTCTCGATGCAAATGAAGATGTTGTCCTCGCTGGCGAAATGCTCGGTCAGCTCTTTCTTATTCTTGAAGTAAAACTGGCGAACCATTCCCTTATAGACATAACCGAGTTGCGTACAAACCTCTCCTTCGCTCAAAAACAGGGCGCCTTTTTTCAATTCTGTCCGGATTAAGATAGAGGCCAGTTTCTGGGCGGCTTCCTCACTGAGTAGAATCGATTGCGCCGCGATCCTGCGAGCTATAAATATCGCTGTATCCATATTCATGGTTGTTTTTGTTTGTTTCCGCAAACTTACGAAATAAATACCACTTGATTTACATCAAGCCCCCATTTATTTATATTCCTGCCAACTCTTGATGCAGATATCATCTACGCTCAAGGTACAGAAGGCTTGAATGAAAGCGCTCGCCAGACGGGCATTCGTAATCAACGGGATATTCAGGTCGATGGCGGCACGGCGGATCTTATAGCCGTTGTCAAGCTCGCCGGCGGAAAGGTCACGAGGAATATTCACGACCATATCGATCTGCTTCTCATGAAGCATCTTAAGCGCCTGCGGTTCTCCCTGCTCGCTCGGCCAGTACACCTTCGTACTCGGAATGCCATTCTCCTCCAAGAAACGGTGCGTACCTCCCGTAGCGAATAGGTTGTAACCTTTCGCCGCCAGCATCTTAGCGGCATCCAGCATGGCTACCTTCTGCTTCGGCGTACCGGTGGACAGGAGGATATTCTTCTCCGGAACCCGTTGCCCGACAGCGAGCATACTCGTCAACACCGCCTCGGATACATCATCGCCCAGACAACCCACCTCGCCCGTGGAAGCCATATCGACCCCTAATACCGGATCGGCTTTCTGCAAGCGGTTGAACGAGAATTGAGAGGCCTTGATACCCACATAATCCAAATCGAACTCATTCTTATTCGGTTTCTCTACCGGCAAGCCCAGCATGACACGGGTAGCCAACTCGATGAAGTTTATCTTCAGCACCTTGCTCACAAACGGGAAAGAACGGCTGGCACGAAGGTTACACTCGATCACCTTGATCTCATTGCCCTTCGCCAGATATTGGATATTGAACGGGCCGGAGATATTCAGCTCCTTAGCGATCTGCTTACTGATACGCTTGATACGACGAACCGTCTCTACATATAATTTCTGGGCCGGGAACTGAATCGTAGCGTCGCCGGAATGAACCCCGGCAAACTCGATATGCTCGCTAATGGCATACATCACGATCTCACCATGATCGGCCACGGCATCCATCTCCACCTCTTTCGCATGCTCGATGAACTGGCTTACCACCACCGGATGCTTTTGGCTGACGTTGGCGGCCAATTTCAAGAAACGCTCCAACTCCTCTTGATTCGAGCAGACATTCATGGCGGCGCCACTCAACACGTAACTCGGGCGAACCAATACGGGGAAGCCTACCTCCGCCACGAAACCATTGATATCCTCCATGGAAGAAAGCTCTTTCCAGCGGGGCTGATCCACGCCGATACGATCCAACATGGCGGAGAACTTCTCACGGTCCTCGGCATTATCAATGCTCTTGGCGGATGTCCCCAAGATATTCACATGCTGCTCGTCCAGACGCATCGCCAAGTTATTCGGGATCTGGCCGCCGGTGGAGACGATCACGCCGTGGGGGTTCTCCAGCTCAAGGATATCCATCACACGCTCGAAGGTAAGCTCGTCGAAATAAAGGCGGTCGCACATATCATAGTCGGTAGATACCGTCTCGGGATTGTAGTTGATCATCACGGAACGGTAGCCCTCCTTACGGATCGTATTCAAGGCCTGCACGCCACACCAGTCGAACTCCACCGAACTACCGATGCGGTAAGCGCCGGAACCCAGCACGACAATCGAGCGATGATCGCCCAAATACGTCACGTCGTTTTCCGTACCGCTATACGTCAGGTACAGGTAATTCGTCTGCGCCGGATACTCGGCGGCCAAGGTATCGATCTGTTTCACCACCGGAAGAATGCCATGCTCCTTACGGAACTGACGAACCAACATCATACCCTTCTCCACATCCCCGTCGAGACCGATCGCCCGTGCGATCTGGAAATCAGAGAAACCTTGTATCTTCGCCCGGCGGATCAACTCCGGATTGATGCGCCAACGTTGGATCCCCTTCATATCGAAAGCGTGAAGCTCCTTGGAGGTCTGCATGATTCCATATAGTTTCTGTAGGAACCATCGGTCTATCTTGGTAAGCTCATGAATCTGGTCTACCGTATAACCGGCTCGGAATGCCTTCGAGATAACGAAGATACGGCGGTCGGTAGGCTCATGCAAAGCCTTATCGATATCCTCGATCACCAACTCCTTATTCTCCACGAAACCGTGCATACCCTGCCCGATCATACGCAAGCCCTTCTGGATAGCCTCCTCGAAAGTACGTCCGATCGCCATCACCTCGCCAACCGACTTCATGCTGGAACCCAACTCACGAGCCACGCCGTGGAACTTACCCAAGTCCCAGCGAGGGATCTTACATACCACGTAATCGAGAGCCGGCTCAAAGAAAGCGCTAGTCGTTTTCGTCACGGAGTTTTTCAAGTCGAACAAACCGTAGCCCAAGCCTAATTTAGCGGCCACGAAAGCCAACGGATAACCGGTCGCCTTAGAAGCCAAGGCCGAAGAGCGGCTCAAGCGGGCGTTCACCTCGATCACCCGGTAATCCTCACTCTCCGGATCGTAAGCGTATTGCACGTTACACTCGCCCACGATACCGATATGGCGGATGATACGGATCGCCAACTCACGTAATTTATGATAATCCGTATTACTCAAAGTCTGCGAGGGGGCAATCACGATAGACTCTCCCGTATGGATTCCCAGCGGGTCGAAATTCTCCATGTTACATACCGTGATGCAGTTATCGAAGCGGTCGCGCACCACCTCGTACTCCACCTCTTTCCAGCCCTTCAAGCTTTTCTCCACCAATACTTGCGGAGAGAAAGAGAAAGCCTTCTCTACCAACACGTCCAATTCTTCCTCATTGTCGCAGAAACCGGAACCCAAGCCCCCCAGTGCATAAGCGGCACGGACGATGACCGGATACCCCAGCTCGGCGGCCGCACGGCGAGCGTCAGCGGCGTTCTCCACGGCCTCGCTCTTGATCGTCTTCACGTCGATCTCATCCAGCTTGCGTACGAACAACTCCCGATCCTCGGTATCCATGATAGCCTGCACCGGGGTACCCAATACCTTCACGCCATACTTCTCCAGCACGCCGCTTTGGTAAAGAGCCACGCCACAATTCAACGCCGTCTGCCCGCCGAAAGCGAGCAAGATACCTTCCGGACGTTCCTTCTCGATCACCTTTTCCACAAAAAAAGGAGTAACGGGCAGGAAATAAACCGTGTCCGCAACTCCTTCCGATGTCTGTACCGTAGCGATATTCGGATTGATCAATACCGTTTGAATCCCCTCTTCCTTAATCGCCTTCAGGGCTTGGCTGCCTGAATAATCGAACTCGCCCGCCTCACCAATCTTCAAGGCTCCGGAACCGAGTATCAGGACTTTCTTTATATCTTCTTTCATTGCTTTACTTTTTTTAATGTTCTCTTTTAGGGTAAGCCTAAACACCCGTTTAGGGTAGACCTAAACACTCATTTAGGGTTGCCCTAATCCCTCGTTTAGGGTGGGCGTAAATCCCCGGCTACAACAATTCCGTGAATTTATCAAACATGAACTCCGTATCCAGCGGCCCGCTGCAAGCCTCGGGATGGAACTGAGAGGAGAAGAAAGGCTTCGTCTTATGCTTGATACCCTCGTTCGTCCCGTCATTCATATTGATGAACAGCGGTTCCCACTCCTCACCCAGCGTATCGTTATCCACGGCGTAACCATGGTTCTGCGAGGTGATGAAGCATTTCTCCGTGCCTACCATACGTACCGGCTGGTTATGGCTACGATGACCGTACTTCAATTTATAGATAGAAGCACCGCCGGCTTTCGCCAACAACTGGTTACCCATGCAAATACCGCAAATCGGCTTATCCCCGGAAAGCGCCTTACGGATATTCCGCACGGCGGCATCGCAAGTATCCGGATCGCCCGGACCGTTACTGATAAACAAGCCATCGTATTCCAGCTGATTGAAGTCGTAGTCCCAAGGCACACGGATCACCGCCACGTTACGCCTCAACAGGCAACGGATGATGTTATGTTTCACGCCGCAGTCCAAAAGCACGACGCGCTTTAGGAATTGAGAATCGAGAATCGAGAATCGGGAATCGGAGGCTTCCGATAAAGAACAGGTCTGGCTCGTACCATCGGGCAGGTAACAAATAATCTCCTTGCACGATACCCGATCCACATAGTTCACATGCTCATAATCCTCGATCTTCAATTCCCCATTTCCAATTTCGTTATCGGCATCGCCGATAACGATGCGTCCCATCATCACGCCATGCTCACGCAATTTCTTAGTCAACGCACGCGTATCGATACCGTATATGCCCGGGATCTTCTCCTCCTTCAACCAGTCGCCCAAACTGCACTCGGCGTTCCAGTGGCTATACTCATGGCTGTAATCGCTAACGATAATCGCCTCGGCATGGATCTTCTCGCTCTCCATAAACGTAGCGATCCCGTTCGGCTCGAACGTACGAGGCGGGACACCGTAGTTACCAACGAGCGGATAAGTCAACACCATCAACTGGCCTGCGTACGAAGGGTCCGTCAAGCTCTCCGGATATCCGGTCATAGCGGTATTGAACACGACCTCGCCAGCCACCGGTCTCTCATAGCCGAAAGAGTAGCCACGGAAGACGGTACCGTCGTCTAACATCAAAGTTGCTGTTCTGTTTGTCTGCATAGAATCTGTATGTTGTGTCATTTCACTAAATATTCTTCTTCCATATAGTGAATAAAAGCCTCGTTCACTAACCGAGTCCCGCCCGGTGTCGGGTAATCGCCGGAGAAATACCAGTCACCCGGATGCTCCGGACAAGAGGCATGCAAGCCCTCCAAAGTCTGGTAGACGATCTCTACTTTCGCCTGTGTCCCGGCCGGTGTAAGCAACTCCACCATCTTAACGGATATCTCCTCGTCTGTAAACGGGGCGTATATCTCCTTTACGTAATTCACCAACGGACCATCCGCCGCTGTTTGTTGTCGCTTCGCCTTCTGATAAGCGTCCAAGATCACGTATTCCATCCTCCGGTCACGTAACAGGGCCACCGCAGCCTTAAAAGCGATAAACTCGTTCATCCGGGACATATCGATACCGTAATAATCCGGGTAACGTACCTGTGGAGAAGAACTTACGATCACGATTTTCTTCGGATGCAGGCGATCCAAGATACCGATAATACTCTGGCGTAAGGTAGTACCCCGCACGATGCTATCATCTATCACAACCAGATTATCGATAAAAGGTTCAATACTTCCGTAAGTAATATCATATACGTGCGCCGCCAGATCATTGCGGCTATTGCCCTCAGCGATAAATGTACGTAATTTTATATCTTTTATAGCTACTTTCTCCGAGCGGATTCGCATGGAAAGGATTTGTTCCAGTTCCTCTTCCCTGAGCAAGTGACTACGATCGGCGATCCATTCTTTTTTCAGCTTATTCAAATAGTTGTTCAATCCCTCCTGCATCCCGAAATAAGCGACCTCGGCCGTATTCGGGATAAAAGAGAAGACGGTATGATTCAAATCATAATCCACCGCTTTCAAGATCGGATGCACGAGATTATCTCCCAAACGCTTCCTTTCCCTGTAAATATCCACGTCGCTACCCCGTGAGAAGTAGATACGCTCGAAGGAACAAGCCTTATTCTCTTTCGGCTCCACGATCTGGGAGATATGCCACTCGCCTTTCTTGTTGACGAGTATCGCCTCTCCCCGATTCAACTCCCGGATATTCTCTACCTGCACGTTCATCACGGTTTGTATAACCGGACGCTCGGAAGCCAACACGATAATCTCATCATCCGCATAATAGAAGGCCGGACGGATTCCCCACGGGTCCCGTACGCTAAACGACTCGCCACTACCGGTGATACCGCAAATCACGAAACCACCATCCCAGCCCGGGGTACAGCGTTTCAGCACGTTCGACAAATCGATTTGATCCTCGATGGCATGCGTGATATCCATCCCTCTCAATCCTTCCGCCTCACACTTTTGGTACAGGCGCTCCACTTCCCGGTCCAGCCGGTGTCCCAGCTGCTCCAGCATGATATACGTATCGGAATATTTCCGGGGATGCTGACCGATCGCCGTGATCTCCTCGAATACTTCATGAACATTTGTCAGGTTGAAATTTCCGCAAACGGCAAGGTTCTTTGCACGCCAGTTATTGCGTCGTAAAAAAGGATGGATATAAGAGATTCCGGATTTTCCGGTGGTACTGTAACGGAGGTGGCCCATATAAAGCTCTCCGGCGAAAGGTAGGTTGGCTTTGGCGAATAGCGGATC
Source organism: Parabacteroides sp. AF39-10AC (assembly GCF_003635405.1). NCBI lineage: Bacteria > Pseudomonadati > Bacteroidota > Bacteroidia > Bacteroidales > Tannerellaceae > Parabacteroides > Parabacteroides sp. AF39-10AC. The sequence goes on from NZ_QTLP01000001.1 coordinate 420,591, forward strand.
GTTGAGTTGCTCGGGGGTTAAATCCTTGTAGTGTTCGTGAACTGCGGCAAATATCTCGGTAATAGCTCCGGTCCCGACGGCCCGTTCACGGAACATATATTCCTCTCCGGCATTTGCCTCTAACTTCACGCAGGCTAAGCCCGCTCCTTCCTGCCCCCTGTTATGCTGCTTTTCCATCAGCAAATAGAGCTTGTTCAGTCCATACATCCAACTACCGTACTTCTCGTGATAATACTCCAAGGGTTTCAGTAACCGGACCATGGCAACACCACACTCGTGCTTCAATACTTCCATTGTCGAATCAACTTTTTGATTTTGCCGCAAAGATACAGACAATCCCTAACATATTGTTTAAACAAACATAAAATAATTGACACTTTCACGGAAAAAATGTTTTTATCGGACGTTTGGTTAACAAAGCTTACATTTTATAAGCAAAAGGGAGGGTTTTATTTTCAATCCATAAGCCACTCATTTCCCTCTTGAAAGAGGCCTTTCAAAGATATCCATCCGAGAACCGTAATATTTCCGTAACAGAAAGAAAAACACCAATATTCTTTCTGGCACAGAAATATTCTTGCATAAATTCTTTCTATCATAGAAATAATTCGGTAATTTTGTGCGTAAATATAATTTCCATAGAATGAATACAAATATACTCCAAACACTGGTAACGGCCATGCAACGCCGATTAGCGGCTCTTCCGCAGAGATTGCGACCATTTACCACGGAGTTTGATGAGCTCCCTAAAAACCTGATGCTAACCGGTGCCAGAGGATGTGGCAAATCTACATTTCTACTCCATCATTCACAAGGCAGGCGCTTATTATACTTTTCTGCTGATAATCCGAAGATTATTGGCGAACCGCTCTATGACTTAGTTAGTAGCGTATTCATGCTTGGTTATGAAGGTGTTATTATCGACGAGATTCACTACGCATCAAACTGGAGCATACATCTGAAGGCCTTGTATGATGACTATCCAGGAAAAATCATCTGGATTTCAGATTCCTCATCGTTAGTACTTCGTGATGGCAAAGCCGACTTGTCCAGACGTTATGTAGCGATACAGATGCCTTTAATGTCGTTCAGAGAATTTCTATATCTTGAAACTGGCCAAATATACCCCAAGTACAAACTGGGAGACACAATACTACCTACACAACCAGATGCGGAGCTGTTGAACCATTTCCTCAATTATCGTAGTTACGGTACACGTCCTTTCTACCAAGAGAAAGATTTCGAAGCACGTTACATGGCTATCATCGACAAAATTCTCAATAACGATATACCGTTCTTCCTGCCTAGCATTTCCGAAAACAACCTACGTGTGATGCGAGCCATTATCGGCACACTGGCAAACTCCTCAATACCTCGTGTACAAGTCACCTCCTTATGCTCCGACTGGGGAATAGGAGCGGAAAAACTCTATCAACTACTCTTTGTGATGGAAAGTGTAGATCTATTGAAAATAGTAAAGTACCCCAATGACACGAAAGCCCGTAGCACTGGCGCAAAAATGTTGTTCGCAGACCCATGCGCTTATAAGGTTTTGAATGCAGACCAAGGAACGGAACGTGAAGCCTACACTGTCCACTGCTTTTCTAGGGCAGGTTACGAGATAAACGCCATGAAAGACGAGAAGAAAGGTGATTATATGATTACAAAAGACCATGTATCACAAACCCTAGAAGTTGGAGGAAAAAACAAAAATCCTAAAGAAGCGGACTATGTCTTGAGAGACAACACCGACTACCCTGTAGGCAACGCCATTCCATTCTGGCTCATGGGTATGATGTGGTAGTATTATAGTCATCACCTAAAAAAAATAATCACCCCAGCCATTCGTCTCCCCCCTTCAAAAAGGAAATGAATGTCCAAGGTGATTATTTTTAAGTTTATCAGAAAGCAGGAAAATCCCTATCTTCCCCACTCCTTTATCATCTGCTCATTCTGCAAACGACAAATCAATAGTTGCCCATTCTTTTCAGCTACGATATAATCCTTAAGTCCTTCAATCACAACTTTGCGCTCATCCGAGATGTGCACAACACATCCAGCACAATCGATCATCCGTACCTCTGACCCCACGGCTGAATTCCCATCCATATCTTGAGGTAACAAGGAATGTAGTGATCCCCAGCTACCCAAATCACTCCAGCCAAACTCAGCAGACAGCATATAAACCTCTTTAGCTTTCTCCATCACCGCATAATCTATCGAGATTTTTTCGCAAGTAGGGAATAGTTCTCCTATTACTCTTTTCTCATCATCCGTATAAAAGCTTAAACTCATATTGTCCATCACTCTCGCCAGTTCCGGTGTATATTTACGGATAGCCTCCATAATCATGTCTACATGCCACACAAAGATACCCGCATTCCAAAAATAATGACCGTCAGCCAAGTAATCTTCTGCCACCTTTCGGTTGGGCTTTTCCTTAAATGCCTCAACCTTTACGACCTCATTCTTTATAGAGGAAGAAAATGTTTTTATATATCCATATCCAGTTTCTGGTCTTGAAGGTTTGACTCCTATCGTCACGATCGCCTTCCGCTCTTGCGTGAATGAAAGAGCCTGCGCAATCACCTTTCGAAACCCAATCACATCGATCACCAAGGCATCTGAAGGTGTTACGACGATATTGGCATTAGGGAACCTACACTTGATCTTCCAGCAGGCATAAGCGATACAAGGAGCCGTGTTACGAGCCTCCGGCTCAGCAAGAATATTATCTAGCGGTATTTCCGGTAATTGTTGCTGAACGATCCCCACATACTGTTCACTTGTCACCACCCAAAAATTACTCAAGGGACACAATGAGGAAAAACGTTCCACGGCAAGTTGAATCAATGATTTCCCTACACCCATCACATCAATAAATTGCTTAGGATAATCAGGCGTGCTCATCGGCCAAAATCGAGAACCAATACCTCCGGCCATGATGACGATATGTGTGTTGTTTGTTTGCATATATATTTAAAGAATTAATTTCAGCGACCAAATACGAATGTCATCGCAAAAGATTTACCTATCTTTACATAAAGATAATTCATAAATACTAATATAATCAATGACAGTATCGGAGTTAATACTAAATCAGTAAAGTATTTATCAAGATTATCTAAATCCAGAAAAACACCTAAAACAGTTTCAAGAAAGAAATACTGAAAGACATAGATATACAAAGTATTTTTACCCATATAAGAAATATATCTACCCAACTTAGAAGATTGAAAGAGACTAGACCTCATTTTAAACAAACAAAACAGAAACACTGAACCACAAAGGCCAATTATTATTTTATAAAATAAGACACTAAAATAATGCGTTAAAGAAGAAGAAGTATCAAATAAAACAAAAGGACCTAAATGTTCATAATATATTTTAAGATACTCATTATTCCAAAAACAAAACAGAAACAAAAATACGGTGGCTGATAAAAACGAAACAAGACGAATCTTACGATAGACTAATCTTTCAAATTCACGAAGGAACGTACCAAATAAAAAGCAAATGTACATTTCATTAAATTTATAATAGACGACAAACAGACTCAGTACTATTGTAAAAAATAGAACATACACATTCTTATATTTTGCATATGGATAATAAAACACAAAGCACAAGAATATAGATTTCAAAAACCATAAACAATAAAAATATTTACCTAAAAGACTACCTCCATATATATATATATACGAACATAAAAAACCATAAATTATACAAGGAAATATCAATTGAATAAATTTCTTTTTTAGAAACTTCCCAAAAGAATACTTTGCAATATTGCCCGCAAAGAAACCTGATATCATCATAAACAAAGGCATATGAAAAGAATAGATACCTATATGTATATCATTTTCAAGGTAATCCGTAACACCATATTGAATAACGTGTCCCCAAATCACTAAAAACATCGCAAAGCATTTAAGAGCATCCAACCATAATATACGATTCAAACTAACAGGATCTTGCTTAATACACTCCATACAACTAATATTTTTATTTTATATACTTCATAAAACCCTTATAAGCAAAAATCAGCATAAAGTAAATAGAGGGGATCCATTTCACACCCTCTACCTTCCGGAGTACGAACCACTGTTGGGCGAACATCTTCCATTTATTTCCTGAACGAGAATTCACAGCCTCACGATACAATGCATGTATCTTACCCGTGTTATAAGCCTTTACCCCTTTACGCAAAATCTCTAGCCAAAAGGCGTAATCTTCTTTGGGAATCGATCGGAAGCGAGTCTGCTCGATTAACTCCCTATGCAACAATACTGTCAAGCAGGGAATCTCATTACTCTCTAGTATATCCCAATAAGTAGATACACTCCTAACCCGAATCCACCGATCAGCCCTAGCTCCATTCCACGACATCTTCTCGTAGTCTGAATAAACAAAGTTATAAGAATAAGCCTCCATGAACGCCACCTGCTCTTCTAGTTTATTAGGAAACCAAGCATCGTCACTATCCAAGAAGGCGATATATTCGCCCTGTGCTTGTTGAAGTCCAATATTCCTTGGCAGCGACGGACTGCCCGACGGATTCTCCGTCCTCAAATACCGAATTCTTGTGTCACGTTCCACATACGTTTGAATAATTTCAGCTGATCGGTCTGTCGAGCAATCATCTACGATCAACATCTCCCAATAAGGATAAGTTTGAGATAAGACAGATTCAATCGTTTGGGTAATAAAAGGAGAAGCATTATAACAAGGAGTTATAATAGATATAAGGGGGTTCATAAAATAAAAGTTTAGTAAGCACTTTATTTAGCCCATATGAGGCACTTGTTTGTGCCCCAAACTGAGTTTAATCATAAGAAAGTATATCTTATCTAATTATCTGTAATTTAAAAATTTACAAATAGGCACATTTACATCGATTCACCGCTCAGTCGCAAAATTAACGCCAAACCTACTCAAAATACTTTTTAGCGTTCTCCGTTGCCTAGGTGATATTTTCCACTGAAGCCAATTAGTCATATCAATCTTTATCTGTTGA
>NZ_QTLP01000010.1:0-192806 GCF_003635405.1 Parabacteroides sp. AF39-10AC
TGATTATTAATTGTTTAGACTAATGCCCAACATAATTCTATGTCAGACATAAACGCGGCACAAGATGCCGGTCTTCGAAATGCCGAACGGTGACGTGCTGCATGTCAATTACAACAGGGACAGGGACTCGCTGGATGTGGGGACGATGACCAACGCGGGCATGACCGTGAAGCATCATTACCCTTATGACCACAACATGACACTGGATGCCAATCTCCAGGGCGTGAATGAGCAACTGAACGACCTGGAAGAATACAGGGAGGAACAGCAGGAGGCCGAATATAGCGGTGGAATGCGACGATGAAGGAAAAGGATTTGGGGCTGGTGTGAATGCCAGCCCCTTGTCATTGTTCGCTATGTCGGAAATATTCTTTCCAGTTTTCTTCATCTACTGTCAATTTTCCCATTTCCCAATCATATTCCACTTCCGGCATGTTGGAGTAAGGGAAATGCACGGTGTAGCCGATTTGGCCATAGGAACAGTGCAATGGTGTAACGCAAATCTCCTGACCGAAATAAGTCTGAGGCGTACAGTATCTCCGCCAGTTAAAACGTCCGGCAGCTATATTACGGCAAAGCAATTTAAGAACCGTTGTGCTTTTCCTGCCTTGAAAATCTTTTCTGCAAGTCTTCATGTTACTATTTTACTTATTTACTATTTTACTATTTTACTACTTTACTAAAATACTAATGTGCTACTTCGTAGTATATTTCAGGGGCACTTGACACATTGTAAATATAACCGCCACAACGCACAAGCAGGGCGTCCCGTCCATAATAGGTTTTTTTCATTCCACTGATGCTTCCTGACTTGTGAAAATTGGGGAAACTGCTGATGCCAACTTTTTTTGCATCCTGACTATGGAGTGTTTTTGTCTTCATTGTAATACTTTCAATTGCTGTACTTCATTAAATGAGTTGGGTGAAACCACCCGCATGGTAGCGGGTGGCTATACGACATATACCGTCAGAAGTGATAATCAATGACGCCTCCGACATAGAGCAAAGTGCCGGGTTCAAGAGAGCTGACAAACAGCATGAACTCAAAGGATGGCTCGGCAAATGACTGGCATCCGTCTCCATTCAGATAAAAATGATAGCCGGTATCCAGCGGATTATCTATTGCCTGCTTGAGGTAATATGTAGAACTCCACTCAAACATATTTTCGACAGTAATGGCGTCCGCTTTCTTCCGGATTTCTGCAACATACTTCTCTTTCCATTGTTCCATGCCATCACCTGTATAACGTATCGTGTCTTCCGATACAAGTTCGAACATTCCTTTCGGCAGGATGGAATTGACTAAATTGGTTATCTCTTCCTTGCGCTCTTCATCGCTGATGTCGGCACAATAATCGTAAAAACTGTTGTCGCCCTGATTGAGGGTGTCTTCGTTCAGATAGTTTTCCTTGTCTATCTGTGTTGTTGAAATTTGAAAAACTCTGCTGTGCATAATTCTGAATTTTAAGTTGTTGTTTTTATTTCCCTTTTCTTGAGCCTTTAGACTCGCCGAAAGGTTGATTTTTACGTGCGAGAATCACGGCGGAAATAAGAATGGGAACAAGGAACAGAGGATGAATTTTTATGAAATACCGCAATCTGTGATTCCGGAAAGTTTCGGAAAAATTCGACGATGTAGCATCAGCGGTACTTGGGAAGCCATTCATCCGCCGTACATTTGCTGAGTAAAAAACAAGATGACGCGAGTTTGGGCCAATAGAAAAAACCAACGGTTATAGGTGATAAAAAAGTAGTGGTTATGTAAAAGGAGGGAAATATAAAAGGCGGCATGGATGGCCAGGAATTTCGGCCGCACGAATACAACAAGGATTATATGCCAGTATCGGCAAATTTTTAGTTATGGATACAAATAAAATGGTGAATGATCCGCCGTTATATGGAAACTCTTGAAAAAATGAGGTGGTAACGAAAGCAACTGGTCTGGATGAACGGCAGCTTGCTGGAGCAATTGGTTGGTTGGCTCGTGAGGACAAGATCATTTTTAATGCTCCTCATGACGGAAAACTGGCTAATCTGAGCTTGATGTTGAATCTTTATATTGGATAAAGATTAGTTAATAAAAAAGAAGCCCCCGGCACTGCCGAAGGCTTCTTTTTTCACTTTTCAATAACCGCAGATACAACTGTTATACTTCGGTTATCTCCCGTTTCGGGCGGAATTTTTCCCGCCCGACAGTTTACTGTTTCTTCAATGTTGGCAATGCTCCGGTGAGTTCGTACTGCCACTCTGAACCTGCACTCTGCAAGGCGTCGTTCATGGCATCCTTGGCTCCTGACCAGTTGCTGTCCGTCACCATCGTGGTTCCGCCGGTGCCTACCTGGTCTTCACCGATGCCTTGTTCCTGACCGTTGCCTCCCCAGTAGCAGGCGGTGATGATACCGCCATACGGCATGAGGCCCTTGTAGTTCCGTCCCGCCACGCCGCCTGTGGCTCCGTCCGAGCCTTTGACAGTCCCTTTGGCATGGTAGCAGGCAGTCAGGGTGCCTAAATCGTTGCTTCCCGTTACGCCGCCTGTATAGACGGTGCCGCTTCCGCTACCGGTCACGCTGCCCCAGGCATAGCAGGCTTTGAGGGTGCAGGATGAGCCGTTGCTTCCCACCACACCGCCGGCAAAATAGGTGTCTGTACCGTCATTTTCAACGGTCACGTCGCCTGTAGCGTAGCAGCCGGTCAGGGAGGCACCACTATTCGTTACACCTGCCATGCCGCCTGCCCGCTGCGTTCCCTTCACTGTGGCCGAGGAGCTGCATCCAGTGATGGAACCGCCCACTTGGTAGCCCACCACACCGCCTACGTCGCTAATGCCGCTGACGCTGACGCTACCCGACACCGAGCAGTATTCAATGTTGCCATAGCTATATCCTGCCACGCCGCCGACGCTGCCCAAACTGTTATCGCTTGTTATCTGTACGCCCTCCAGCACCACGTTCTTCACCGTGCCGCCGGAGCCGATCCTTCCGAACAGACCCGCATATTGGTCACTTCCCGTCACGGTCAGCCCCGTGATGGTCTTGCCGTTGCCGTCAAAGATGCCGGTGTATGCGTTATTGTAGTTTGTGCCTATCGGCGTCCACTCCATATCTGTGAGATTGATGTTTTCAGTCAAAGTAATGTTGATACCGAGATTACCGTTGTTGGCTATGTCTGCCACAGCCTTCAATCCCTCGGCAGTAGTCACGATGTAGTTGCCCTGTCCGTCGTCGGTATATCCCTTGTCCTTATCCAGCGTGATGTCATAGAACTTGCCCGCCTCGGGAGTGATGGCAGCGGAGAGGTTGCGCTCCTCGGTGCCGTTTGCCCGCAGTTTCGTGATTTCGTAGCCGGGCACCACGTTCGCCTCCCAGCAGGTGATGGCGTTGCCGTTTTCGGTATATTCGCATTTCATCATCTCTATCCAGTCTTCTTGCGAGCCTTGCACTACCTCACCTTTTTCATAAGTACACCGTGTGTAGGTATAGAGCTGGAGGGAGGTTACTTCGTCGAGTGCATCGCCGATGGGCGTGACGCGCACCTTGGCCAGCTGGTGGGTGAAGGTCAGCGTGACGGGTGTCTGGTAGTCTCCCGTGCCCGAGCCGCTCAGCAGATAGGCAAGACTTTGGCTTTGGTCGCCGAGGTCGAGGGTGCCGTCCGTGGCGGGGTACCAGGCGCTGACGGTGCGATTGGGTGTCGTGTTCGTCCAGTAGAGGGGTGCGTCGGAGGTGGCTGTGCCGTCGTCCTGCACGGTGTAGGTGGCAGTCTCTGTGCCGTCGTCTATCTGCACGGCGAACGGGTCGCCCGCGTCGAACACGCTGCCCGTGCCGTCCACGGTCTCGCTGACGCGCGTCTGCGGTGCGCCCCAGGGCTGCGCCTCGCCGCCCTCCACGCCGAGGGTGATGCGGGCTATCTCCAGCGGGTATTGTCCTTCGGGCAGACGGTCGCCGTCCGCCAGTTCGTCCTTCGTGCAGGCAGTCGTGGCAAGTAGCAGTGCGGCTGCAGCAAGAAGCAGATGGATGGAATGTCTTTTCTTCATATCGGGTTGTCTTTTATTTGTTTTCGTTTTGTGCTGCCGCCGCCTGCGAAGACGGCCGTCGCACCATAGTGTCTATGGGCAGCTCCGGCTTGACGCTTGCGCCGGGGCAGCGGTATGTAGGGCTTACAACTCTGCACTTGCATCGTTCGAATCTCCGGATTCCCACGGGTTAATTGTGGGGTCGCTCACCTCGATGTCCTTATTGTTGAGCGTTATGTTGTAGGTGTATGCATAGCCTGCTGTGTAGAAATTGGCTGTGGGTGTAGCAGGCAGTTTCAGTTGGGCGTTGTAGCTCTGTCCGTTGTAAGACACTTTAAGGTTAAGAGAGGAGTTCACTTCCTGTGGGAGAATGATGACTTGCGAAGTGGTGGCACCGCCCAGCTGCATGGTAATCGGCGATTCGGCGGCTGCGGTTACAGCAGTTGTTCCGGTAGCCGTGTCGAATGTGCCTTCGTGCTTCAGCCCCTCCAACGTGTAGCCGGCAGGTTCCGTTTCGTTGAAACTGAGACCATCGCCTGCCTTGAAGGTGAACTTGATGAGACTCATGCAGTGGTGGAACGTATGGTCGCCGGTGAAGCTCACCGTCGGGTTGTGGGTGTTGCCCGTGGCTCCCGAGGCAAAGAGGAAGTCGATGCCCGTGCCCTGCTTGTCGGCTGCGGTGCTGACGGTCACCGTTCCGCCGTCAGACTGATACGGATAGTAGGCATGGAAGGTATGCGTTTCGGTGTCATTGAAATAGATGGTCGTACCGTCGGTCACGAACTTACCGTTCTCTCTCTTGTAGGGCACGTTGGTGAAGCCTGCGCCGGTGACGCCGATGCGGTCGCCGTCGGTCCAGTCGGTTCCTTCCGAATTGACGCGGGTAGCGGGCGTAATGTCGGCGATAAACTGGGCGGCTACCGGGCCGTCATTCAGGTTCTCGTTGTCGTTGTTACAGGCGGCAAGTGTCAATGCCAGCGCTGCGAAAGCAAAAAATCTTGTCTTCATTATATTTATAGTCTTTAATTGTTAAATTGCATAGTTACCGTTACATTTCCGCACTGGCATCACCACCTTCTACCGTTTCCCAGCCGGTAATTTCGCCCTTGCCTTCTTCCATGCCGACGGGGGTTTCCAGTGTTCCGGTCACACGGTAGGCGGTGGTCATATCGCCGTTAAAGTCCGCAAGGGCTTCCGTCAGGTCGACTTCCGTGCGCTGTGTGCGTCCGCCATCGGTAAAGACGATGTCCAGCACCAGCGTCTGCACGGCTCCCATGGTTCCTAACAGGCGGGCGTCGGCCGTGAGCTTGCTGCCGTCACGGGTGAAGGAGAAGACCGTGGAGGTCGGTTCGCCGATGGTCTGTCCCTTCTCCATGTCAAAAACTCCTGCTATGCCGCTGAGGGTAGCGGTCACGCTCTGTATCAGTTCGGGGCGTCCCTGCGTCACTTCCAGTTCCAGTTGCAGGTCACGTACACGCTGCTGCGGAACAGGGTTGACACGCAGCGTGTCGTCAGCTGTTACGGTTATCTCCTGACTGACGGTCTTCAGATAGCCCGGCAGGGGGATTACGGATGCACCGTCCGCACGGCTCTTGCCATCAGGGGCATTGACCCGTGCCATTCGTCCGTCGAAAGTGAAACCTTCCGCACGGTTATAGATTACCATACTGTGTGTTCCCGGATTGAGCAGGTCGGGATTGGTGAATGGCGAACCTGTAATGTCGGCCATCTTCCCGTCCATATCGAGTACATAGTTATCGTCTGCCGACAGTCCCGTCAGGCTGATGGTGACAGCTCCCTTGTCGGGGTGCGGCGTGTCATAAAGCGTGTCCTTCACGCAGGAAGAGAGCAGCACGGCGGCTGCCATTCCCATCATATTTATATATTGTCTTGCTTTCATATTCAATTCCTCCGAGTTAGAATAACTTCCATACCAATGTCACACCGGCATTGATGGGGCCCCACCAGTCCTTTGTCTCGTTGCCGCGGCGTACTCGCACACCGTCGATGACTTCATATTTCTCATAGTCGGCATTCAGGTAGCCCAGACCGAGGTTGAAATCAAGATCTAATGCCTTGTTCAGCCGCAGCTGGTAGCCGGCAGTGATGCCGCCACCCATCAGGTCGCCCTGCTTGCCCGTATCGGAGAGCTTGTAGTTGAACTGTCCGGCCTTGAACATAGCACCCAGATACCAGGCTTTCTTCTCGCCCATGTAGTAACGCACTTCCGGAGCCACTTCCCAGAGTGCATAGCGGCGGTCTTTGTCGCTCCAGCTCCATGAAGTCCACGAGCCGTTTACGGCAATGCCCCACGACGGACAGATGCGCCATTCAAGTCCTAAATCGGGTGTCAGGGTAGCCCAGCGCAGCAGGTTGGCACGCAGGGAGAGATGATAATCATTTGTGATTTTGGTTTCCGACGGCGTGTCGGCAAGTGTGTTTTGTTGAGCGGCTTTCTCAGCTTCTGCCTTTTCAGCGGCAAGTCGGGCTTCTTCCGCCTTGCGCTGCTCTTCGGCAAGCCGTTCCTGTTCGGCACGTTTTTCCGTAGCCAGACGCTCGGCTTCAGCTTTGCGCTGTGCCTCTGCTTCCACATCTGATACGGTTGTTTCTTCAGCCGGCACCGTCAGGCGCACGGTCACGAAATCGCCCTCTGCCGGATGGTTGCGGGTGATGAAACTTTCTTCCTTGATTCCCGCACGTGTAATCAATTCTGATTTCACACGGTTCGAGCGAATTTTGGCTATCGCGAGGTTTTCTTTTTCGCCATTCAAGGAATTGCAGTAGCCATCGACATAAAGCGGCAGCTTGCCGTCAAGAATGTCCGCCTTGTTGCTTTCAATGCACTCCAGCAGACGGGCAAGTTCCATGTCATTGCCGTTCCAGGGAACATAGAACATGTCCTTCTGCGGCACGAAGCGGAAGGTGTAGGTCGTGTCTGCTTTCTGCTGCGCCATTGCCGGAAGCAACAGCAGTGTCAACAGTGCGGTCGTAATCCATTTTTTCAATTCAGTCATATTTTTATCAGTTATATTATTTCATCCTCAAAATTATGCCGTCTCCAATACCGCAGATACCCTCTGCGCTCGTGCTCGTCACCTTTGATTGCAGGGTGAAAGCGGAACAGATAACGCAACACCGTGTTCACTGACAGCAGAACGGCAAAAACAATGGTACATATAGAGGGGTTCCACCATAAAGCCCCCTCGGACAAGACAGCAAGAGGCGGAAAAGCCAGCAGACCGAGGCTTTCGGGATACATTTCCTTTATTCCTATCGGGTCACTGTATTCATTGTCTCCACGAAGCCGGAATACCCGGATATAATCATATATGAGGAACAGACAACAGAGCAGACAGAAGACCATACTCACCCCACGATAAACAGGTAATGTCATCACATTTGTAAGGTAAAGGGCAAATGTGGTTGCAGCTGCCAGAAGAATCGTATATACCTTTCCATAGCTGAATGATGTAATCCTGTCGGCATAGCAGAAACCGTCGCCGTAGTCCTTCCTCCAGAAAAGCACCTGGCAGGAGGCATATGCAGGGTAAAGAACTGCAAGGGCGGCAAACCATCTCTCTGCCGGTACGTCGTCGGGCAGATCCGGAGTCAGGATGAAAAGCATCGCCAGTATCCCGATTACCATAACGGAAACGGAAAAAAGCAGATTGATGTTGCGTGCCGGATAGTCGTACTCATAAGGACGCTCAAGGTATCTGCAGTCGGGCTGCATCCACCAGGGCAGCCATGAAGTATTGCCGTAGCTCAGCCTGTACGGGAAGGATGTGATGCCCGCAGCAATCAGCGTGCAGGCGGCTATCAGGATATGGATTGTTTCTGTATTCATACATCATTCAGTTTGAAGGTGGATAAAAAGAGGACATACGAATACGGAAAAGGGCGGAAAACTCCTGAAAAAAGAGTTTCCGTCCTTGCGTATCTTTTTGAAAATAAGTAAATTAACGCGCGAGGAATGCCGGTCAGAATGTGTGTGTTTACACGAATTTCACACATTTCCAAATTTGCGACAGACTTTTTTAATACATCGTACAGATGTTTCTCGAAGCTGAAAATGGCCTTATGAAACAGTGATGGCACGGAAAAAATCTCCGCCTGACAAGGCGAAGCACCGTTTGAACAAGAAATATTTGTTATATACGGGTGGCATATATCTGTGCTTTTATCACCATTCATACATCATAGATAAGACATTTTTCAAATTACAATAGCGAAAATACAAATATTATTTCATTCGGCAATAAATTGATTGATATTATTTTGCAAAACTTTGTACACAATTCAAAAACCTTTCTTGCCATATGTGTACCATGAAGTTCGGAAGTTATTTATCACGAAGAAAAATATAATAGGCAGCATGGGATGGCCCGGCGATTCCAAGCACACAAAAATGATGGGAGTTATATGCCGGTTATCGTTTCAGCAAATCTGTTTTTCTGATGACGTTTCCAATTTTCGACAGCAATATGTTTGGAAGAATTTGCATAACAATATTCGCACAAATGAGGACAGGTGTTGTATTCTCCAATATCTTTAGACGTTGCACATCCGCATATTCTTCGCTGTCCAGTATCCTTGAACCGTTAGCATAGCGGTACTTGGCGACCGTCCGTCGCTGTACCTTCGCATATAAAATCTCTCCGACAAGAAAGTGCCGGCAGGTAGGAAATCATATATTTCTTACAAGAGGAATAACCTGGCCGAATATAAAGGGTATGCAGCTCCAGCGCAGTTTTGTAAAACAGGCGGTCTATAAAAGTATAGAAAAGACTCCCGAACAAATAATGCTCGGGAATCATTTGCTGATGTCGGATTGAATTAGTTTACTATTTGAAATTCATGCAGGTAGCAGAAGGCATCTTCGCTCTTGCTTTGCCAGCGTTCGTCAAGTGCCTTGACATCCTCTGCTGACTTTATCGGCTCTCCGCATTTTTCTTCAAGCCAAGCGAACGCATCTTCTTGGGTCTCGAAATATTCACTGAGATACTCTTCCTCTGGGGAACATGCGTCCAAGAAGAACCTGTCACTGAAATATGTACCAAATTCATCGTTTGTTTCATATACTTCCATGCCTGGCTCTTCCGCCTGAAAGTAATAGCGAAGATTGGGGAACGCTTCCCTCACAAGGTCAAATGTCTCACTGCATGGGGCCCACGCTGTTTCTGTGGAAAACTTCAATACATCACCGTCCATTTCAAGTCCGTTCCAAGAGCCACGGCAACGTACATCGTTCCAATCCTTACCCAAAGCATCCACGAGACATCCCAGCCAAGTAGTCCCAAATCCGTTTTCTACTGAAGGTGTCTTACGTTCTTCCAGTCCTTTCATCAACTCATACAGTTGCTTCACTTCTTTTGCGTCGCCATCTATCACATACGCAGTACTGCACCAATTCGGCATAATCGTAATAATTTAATTGTTGAACATTGTTTTTGTTTTCCCTCTTATCGAAGCTCTTCCGGCTTCTTGTAGGGGAATGATTTTTATGCAGGACAGACAGCGAGCATAGGACGAACAAGACAAGTAAACAGTGACAGGATAAAGCGGAATACCCAAATCTTCGATTTGTGGAAGGCTGCCGTGAAGATCCGGGAGCCGTTAGCACAGCGGTACTTGGCGACCGTCCGTCGCTGTACCTTTGCATATGAAATCTCTCCGGCAAGGAAAGCCGGTGATGAGAGAGAATATCAATTTATTGAATATAGAAATGGGTATAAAAATGGCATTATCATGCTATTCATGATATAACAGAACGCGTTCTGACAAAAGAATGATATATTTCAATATCTTTGCCAACGTATTGTATTATATAAATGTATTGTAATATGGAAAATTCATTTGCTCAGATCAGCGAATTGTTCGCTCAGTTTTCAGAGAATGCCAAACTTCAGATTGAAAAAGGCAATAAGGCAGCAGGAATGCGTGCCCGTAAAGCGTCACTTGAACTTGAAAAGCTTCTGAAACAGTTCAGAAAAGAATCACTGGAAGCCTCCAAATGATTCCTTTCGGAATACGTACATACCAGGTATCAAGTAAAAAGCCTCTGCGCTTCACAGCGGAGAGGCTTTTGGTTAATAATAGATTCTCTATGGCTAAAACAGTTCAACTTTCGTGTGTCTGTTGGCTTCGGTCGGCAGATGGTCGGCAATTCCACCTCTGCTGATTTTTGTGATCCTTTCTGCAGGAATGCCGCGCTGTTTCAGTTCCGAAACGATAAAGTCCGCTCTTGACTGGCTCAATGAATCATTGATGCCGGATGTCCCTGTAGAACTGTCCGCAGCCCCGGTAACTCTTACATGCAAGTCATATTTCTTTGCGACCCTTGCCAATTCATCCAGATTGAGTTTCTGTGAAACATCTGTCAGGCGGGCCGTGTTAAGAGTGAAAAAGAAATATACAGGAGCTCCGATACAGCTATCCGAGACATGATTCACAACCATGGGATTGTGCCCTTCAGCCGTTATGAATTTATTCGATACCAGGGAATCCGGATTCTGTTTGTCCTTGTTGTTATTGTTGTTATGAATGAATGCCGTATCGAGAGGAGATATTCCGTCCCAATGTCTGTGTTTCAGTCTTGCACGCAATGAGTTCAACCCACTATAATTGTTTACAGGATATCTTTGTTGTCCATTCTTCTCATCTTCCAGCAAGTGCCCGTAGGTATCAAGCAGACCTTCGATTTCCAGAATCTTCTTCAGTTCAGCAAGCGTTCGTTTGTCGCGGTCATGTTGTCCGGCATAGCGGCTGTTCTTCTCGGACAAGGCACGGGAATAATCGATGAGCTGTTCATTCCTGTGGATGTAATGCGTGACATCAGCAGCTCGTTTCCAACCTATTTTCCCGAGATGGAAGGTGAATCCGGCTGTCAGTGATACCATATGATCACCCAGGCGGTTTGTTCGGCCATAGCCATCAAATTTTTGTGAGGTTGTTGTCCCCGAGAACTCCAGTACTGCACTTACCCGTTTTGAAATCCGATATTGTCCCTGAATACCGTATGAGAAGGCGAAAGGAGAAGTCTTGTTGGAGGAATTGTGTATCAGTCCGACTCCGACAAATGGGGCAAGTCCCCAGCGTGTCTGCTCCTGTCCGGAATACCGATAACCAAGCAGGTTCCATAGCAGGTCTGCATGGACGCTATGGTAATTTTTCGTGGATAACCCGGCATCTTTGAATTGCAAACCGCTGTAATGTATGCGGGCGCCAACGGCAGGAGTAAACCATTTTCCGACGGCAAGGTTGTACGAGGGTTTCACACGTCCGAACAGATCTTCGCAGCCAAGAGGCGTTCCGAGAAAAGCGGTTGCACCTCCGGTGACACTGACAAACCAATTGCCACTCCCGGTTCTTGGCACTACCACACCGTCAAGATAGACCGGCTGGAGGGGTTGGAACAGTTCTGTGGCATCATGGAAGAACTCATGTTGTACAGTATCTCTTTCTGTATATCGTGAATTTGCCTGTACCTGCACGGAGCAGAGAACGGCAAAGATAAGAATGATTTGTTTTGTCATATTCAAATGATTTTTATTTGTTATAACTTTGATTATAATACATTTCTGCCATTTATCGTTTGGCTTTTTTGCCACTGGAAGGACGCATCATGCGACTTGCCATCTTCATGCACCGGAGAGCCCAGGCACGGTTGTCCTCGTCTTCATCACGTCCCCACTTGAGGTCATTTCCGCCACCTCCGCCGCCATGTGTTTCGGCAAATGTTGTGGCATCATCGACCATTCCAAGAAACAGCATTGTCGCACAGCGCATGACTTCCGTCCCCCGTTCCGCCACGGAACACAGGAGCGTGTCATCGAACTGTTGCCGTTCGGAAGGCTTCATCTGTGCCGACATTTCCCGCCACTCATTGACCATATTCTCCAACATGGCATCCTTGAGCAGACTGTCCACTTTGGAATGTACATCACGCGAGTATTTGTATGCTTCTTCCTTCAGTTCTTCTGTCCGCTCCTGAATGGCATCCATATTTTCCTTGAGCTCGGAAAGTTGTCGGTCAGCGGTCTGTAGCTTCTCCTGTTTGTCTGCCAATTTATTCTGGATAGCGGCCAGCTCATTTTCGAGCTTTTCTTTCTCGGCAGATAAAGTCTGTGCATCACCTTTCCGGGCTTCCATATCATTTTTGAGTGCCGACAATTGGGCTTCTTTTTCGGCCTGCTCCTTTTTCAAGTTTTCCACCATTGAAGTCAAGCCCTTGACCCTGCGCTCTGCCATCCGGATGTCCGAATGGAGAGAGGAAAGGACTTGCTGATGGCGGCTGATATTCTCTTCTATTGTAGAGCATTCCTCTGACAGCATACGACGGTATTCTTCTGTACTGCGATGCTTCTTTCCCGTTTCGGAAACACTTGAGCCTCTGGACATGCCCCATTTGCTATTGACTTCTGCATAAAAGTCCGTATGAAGCTGTTTCATGCGCCCGCTGAATTCATATTTGTCCTTACCGGCAAATATCTCCTTGTACGCAAACTTCCCATCTTTGATTGGCAGCAAAGTACAATGCACATGTGGATTCAACTCATCCAGATGTACAATGAATGCGGCAATATTCTGTTCACCATATCTGCCGCAGACAAATGAATAGACATCCTTTGCCCAACGTTCAATCTCACTCTTCCTTTTTATGTGTCTATTGTCCGCACCTTTTTCAAAATCGACTTCCTGCTTGCCAAATGCGAGTTCCTGCATCCGTGTGCGAGAGCCCCCAAAAATGATATTTACGACTGTACGGAATCTCGGTTCTTCCAAACCTTCATTGGGATCCTTTATGCCTCGTTTATGCAACAGTTCAGCCATTCGCTCAGGAATGCTCCGGCCTTTGTCGATAGGACGGATCTTACCTCCTGATACGACTTCAAAATTCAGGTGTTCACGTGTCGTGTCATAATTACCAAGGTCAGTAGCCCTTTTCCAACCTTTCTCTGTCCAATTGCGCATATGTTCATTACTCTGAGCCACTGTTATCCCTTTGGATACATGTACGTCAAGTACCTGTTTTGCATTTGCCATATTGTTTCCGTGTTGTTTTGTACAATCCATCATGTCCCAGCTTGCTGCTTGTTCGGACATGCCTCCCTGCGACGTTAGTCGGCAGGGGTATTAGGCTACCCACTCCCTCTGTTTCGTGGCATGTGGGCAAGCCCACTTGCCTCATAAAACTGGAAGGATGTCAGGACTGAGATAGGGATGGATTGTTCCTGGTTATACAATTCATTTTCGTTTCCCGGTTCAGTCCGACAATGTCTGGGCTTTTGCCGCAAGCGATAAAAAGGGAATACGGAACGATTTAAGGAGTTCTTTGTTCCTGTCCATATCAACACCTGCGCCGGATGTTTCGGGATTAAATACAAGCTCCGCAAGCTCTTTGGCGGTCTCGATAAACGCGCCCCATTCACCGCCGAGGTCAAGGGTGAAGAACTGCGACAGTTGTGAACTGTTATCGAATCTTGACTTACGCAACACACGCTGGAGAGCGGCATTGGCAATACACTCTAATATTGTTTCCCTTAGTTTTTCTTCCTGTCTGACGACTTCTGCCGATACCGTATCGGTGCCGTTGCCGGAAGCCTGAGAATTATCTTTACCGGCAATGGCGGCTAATGCCTGGCAAAGAGCCTGACCACATGAATGACCGGCATCCTCCGATGTCTTCTTGCCGATGACCCATTCGGACAATATACTGCCGATTCGTGTGGCAAAGTCCGGCTCATCCTGCTCAGTTCCGGCTGTTGCATTTTTTCCAGACTGCACGGTCATGGTGATAATGACGCTTTTATTAAGTTTTGTGCGTTCAAGTAGCCCGAAAGATTCCAGAGCATCCAGAAAGGTTCGGACAGTGGCACGATGCCAATGCCAGAATTCTGCAAGATCGGAGATTGTCACATGACATTGGTTGGGAAGAAGTTTTCGCTCCAATTTTCTTACAAATGGAGAAACAAAACCTGCCATTGATCTGTCCAGCAAGTCCCAATACGCTTCCGTCTTCGTTTTACGGTCTCCGGCTTTCTCCTTCAGGAAATCGAACACCTTGACATCTGCCAATATAAAGGTCGTATTCTCTTGACTATTTTCCATTTTACTTTGTTTTAATGATTATTACAGTGCGGAGTTTCTGAAATGCTGCCTTTGTCCGCTTCAAAGACACCATCGCGTGATGATTATCGTGTTTCTTTTCGGATATCGTTTCAGGATGCGTTGTCGTTCCTTCAGCCTTTTCTTCATCATCGCATTCGGCTGTGACCGGAGCAGAGGGATAGAACAGGGCTGCCAAAAGAATATAGTACGCAGTTACGGTAGTAGTGTACAGATACGGTTCAAAGCAGCTGACCAATGTTATAGCACTGATGCCGGCAAACAGACCCATGGAATCATGCAAACGGCTCAGACACCTGTCCGCCAGCTTGAACGAGAACATAGCGGCACAGATAACGGTTGATACCAGGATGCCGAATTCACCAGCATGTCCACTTGCATAGACATAGTGGAAAAGCAGTAGCAGGAACAGAATCACCCGTGTATAAAGTTTGCGGGCTCTGATGTTTTGTTTCATGGAAGCGTGAAACTTTGCCATAAACCGGTATGGCTTTTTGTACAATATCAATGACAGTACAAGAGGGGTCACGCAAAAGATGAGTTGCAATATTTTCAGTAACATAAGTAATATGGTTTTTCGGGTACGTGTATAGGTGTTGCTCTGAGTTCCAAGTGGACAATATCATAAGTTGCCAAGCGGATAATGGTTTCGGCATCCACGGCCGTGAGGTTCATTGCAGCTTTTTTGATTCGCTGCTTGAATGACCGGTCCTGTTTGCGATAGATAGCCAAAGCTTTGTTCAGTTCATGTTCAGGGATGGCCCATGTGGTACCTTCGAGGTATGTTCCGTTTGTCTTGAACGCCCGCAGGACCAAAGTTCGGGAGACAAGGTAGTCCGTCCTGTCACTTCTTGAGATGATATGTTCTTTATAGAGGTTGTCGTCTGCGACCTCTATCCATGTTCGGTGGGCATTGATCCAATAGACCATCTGCCTGTATAATGTATTTCTCATGATGATGTTGTTTTTATAAAAAGTCAATAAGTATGTCCTCCTTGTTCTTCTGGTATTTCAGCTTTCCGCTTTTAGAATGGAGTTGCAAGTCAAGGCAGAGATCCCCGTACATTTGTTCAAGTGAATCATATATGGTTACAAGGACGGTATGGACCTTGCCATCGGAATCAGTCTTAGCGTTCACCTTGAACATTTGGCCGAAAGATGGATTGGAGTAAGCGCATGTACTATGGCCGAACGGTTCGTCTTGCATAGGAATGTGATGATAAAGCACAATCAGTTCCATATCATCCTCCAGCATATCCATCACTTCTTCCAGGTCATAAGGATCATGCAATGGAAAAGTCAGCAGGACATAGTCCCCGTAAAACTGCGGCTCCTCCATAGTGGTTACATCGAGCAGCTGTGGCAACTGAAGGGGGACAAACGTCATAAAGTCTTTCAGAAAGTGTCGTAGCATATTCATTTGATTTTATGTTTATAGCGTGTGAATGTAAATCTCCATAAGCATTCCGGGTAATTCATCCAGGCGGTTGTCTCCCGAGTTCAAGATTCGGCACAAAGTCTCAAATATGGCCGGAGTCTGTACGGCAAACCGTTCAAGCTGTTCCTGGTCTTTGGAAGAAAGCATCGACAGGTGGAAACTGTCCATAGAAACGTATGGGCGCATAAGCATCCAGATATATGCGTAGGCTTGTGCTTTTGTTTGGACCTTTTGATTATGAATGTCATTGATGCAGGTTCCGGTATTAAGTATCAGTCTGCGATTGGTTCGCATGGCCAGGTAAACGAGGGCATCCTGGTGAGGTATCTCTTTACGTTCGGCGGCAAACAAAATCTGCAAACAGCATTTTTCCGTATCACGCGTTATATCGGAAATGTCTTCATCACCAATGCTGCACAGATATGGCAAGAACGCCCGAAAAATAGCATCCTCTTTTCCGATGAACTCTGTCATGTCATCTGTCCCGTGTATGCCATTTCGGAGAGTGTTGGCCAGCAAAGTACGATAATCCGAAATGATTTGCTTCCTGTCTCCCTTATGGATTGGGCGTTTATCTAATGACTCAAAGAATGGACGGATCTTTTCCACGGTCCGGATTAATCCATTGTCTTTGTCATTAGATGAAAGTTTTCTTTTCAATAGGAATAACTCCTGATAGGAACGTGGCCTTGACAAAGCCAGACGCGAGAACTCCAGGCGTAGGGAATCATGTATGCCTTCGCATGTCTTACGAAGGTCTTGACCATGGATCCCAACCGTGTCCTGCCGGACATGGTTAAAAACGGAATCTCTTATGGCTTGCCATTGGCAAAGGTTTTCTGACAGCTCTTCAAATGAAATAGATTTCATCTTCCTTACTTCGAGCAGATAATTTCTGTATGTACCGGCAGGATCGCTTTCGGACTGTTCAGTCAATCCGCCATTACATGATGTGAACATGCATACCGTGATTGAAGCGGCAGCTATCATGTGTAAAAAACTTGATGCTTTAAGGTTCGTTTTTTGAATTTTCATACTATATGTTTTCGTACTATTTCACGCAAAACTATATATAATTTTCTATACTTAATACCATTGGAACTGTATTTTGTGTATTTTTCAATATCGTACTTAATAGTATGATTATCAATGAAAACAAGTGAAAGGAAAAAGGACGAAAAAATAAATAGTTCGATTTTTATAATGGTTTGATTTGGCCACTCAAATAAAACTTGTATATTTGCACTTGTTATCATTTGTATTGGATATTGACATGGCAAAAGTTGGTTATATATTTAAGGCAAATTCGTATGATGAATATGATGCGGACAAGGAATGGATGTGCCAGTACGGTTGTGTACAAGTGATAGAGGAATCAGTCCAGCACGAGACGCTCAGACCTCGCTGGAAACAGCTCATGACAAATCTTGAGAGAGGGGACGAACTGGTTGTCTCGAAATTCAGTAACGCCGTGCGCGGTTTGAGGGAGTTGGCCGCATTGATAGAGTTATGCCGGATCAAAGTGGTCCGCATTATTTCCATCCATGACAAGATTGACTCCCGTGGTGAATTGTTTCCGGACACGACGGCGGCGGAGGTGCTGACCATGTTCGGATCTCTTCCGGAAGAAGTGGCTGTATTACGCAAGTCATCTGACCGGGTGATACGCCTGCAACAGAGTATCAGTGTACCGGTGAAGACGAGCAAAATGTTGAGCAAGACCGAGCGGGATAAAATAGCTGTGGACATGTACAACAACGGGTATTCAGTCAATGAAATCATGGCGCATTGCAATGTCAAGAGCAAAAGTACTGTGTACCAAATTTTAGGCAAGTACAATGTGGCACTCAGCAGGAAACCTGGCCGCGTACCTGGAAATAGGAAATAGGAAGTCAAGGCAACCGATGCCATATTAGTGACGGATTTGCCTGTCAGTTTAAGTATATTTAGGGAAGCCTCTGACCCTTATTGGAAATTTGTAACGCTAAATATAAAAAAGGATATGGGAGAAATTATAGTCGTAGTATTGGTACTTTATGTCTTTTGCAAAATCGTGAAGGGCATATTTGGCGGATTCAGCAAAAGCTGCTTCCGTCATGATAAATAATCATTGCTGCCAACTGTTCACGCAAGGGAACAGTAAAAAAGGAAAACTAAAAGAGGAAAACTGCGTCATGAATAGCATCCTCGTTATATCAATATAAGCCCCCCCAAAGGTTTTGCTTGACTTTTAGGGGGCTTGGTGTCATTTATTCATTTCCTTTTTGTATTCCAAAATCTTGTCCATTGTCAGCCACTGCGGCTTTTCTCCTTCCTTGAAGCTGTCGTGCAACTTTATCATTAAATCGATTTGCCGTTCTTCATCACCTGCCCACAGGCGTTTGGGGTCTCTGCCTCCGTAATCCAAATAATACTCACAATCTGACTGCATCCTGGCTAACAGCATATATCTGAACCGTGCGTCTCGTTGCAATATATCATCAGCCGTTGTCCTTCCTGCTGTGCTTGGCTTGTTATTCGTGTTCATACTCAATTTACATTAACTTGTTATACAATCAGTCCGTTACGTCATAATAATAGCTTAACTCTTCGTCCTTCAGATTCTCAACCGCATACTGGTCTGCCTGTCTCCAGAGTGCATCATACAACGCCGCCACATTCGGTTTCGTTTTATAGTGCTGCCATATCTTGTGATTCAATACCAACACCAATTCCGTAAGGTACTTGCAGTTGCCTTTCCACTCTTCAAAGGCACGGTTGAAAGTGTCCTGAATAGCCGATAACCCGAAAATGTCGGCCGCTGAAAAATCTTCCCAAAAAGTAGTCTGTACGTTATACCCGTTCTCTGCCATAAATGCTCTGAATGTCATATCATTAAAATTTTTAGTTGTTTTTATTTCCCTCTGATACATCCTGTATCGGAAGGTTGATTATTTTTCTGCCCACAAGATTGGCGGTCTGTCAGGCAAGGAGGATGCGAAAAATACTCTTTCCGACATGTCGGAAAGGAAGATTTTTCAGCAGCAAGCATAAGCGTTCCTTGACAGGACAAACAACCGGCAATCAAACTTTGCAGAAGAAATAACCGGGCTTTCGAAATAGGCGTGTAGGGAATTTCAGGCATTGCAATAAAAGGGGAAAACGTGAAATACAAAAGGCTATATTACGGAAGGCTTCGAGCAAAACAAAAGCGGCCCGAAAGCCGCTTTGTCAGGAAAACAGGGATTACTTCTTGCCCTTTTTCGCTTCTTTTGCCGGTTTCGAAGGAACTTCTTCCTCCTTCTCGACAGCCGGATAGAATTTGACTGCAACCGTCACGATGCGGTTGTGCTGCACTCCATCTTTGTCAGTCCATTCTTCAGGCTTGAAGTAGCCTTCTACGGTCAGCAGCGTACCTTTGGTAAGCTGGTCAAACGACCCGGAATTTTCATTCTTGCGCCACGCTTCAATGTTCATGAAAGCGGATATGCGCTTGGTTTCTTCGCCGATCTTCTCCTGGCGGGCAACAGCCAGAGGGAAACGTGCAACACTTGTGTTAGTGAATTGATAAACCTCGGCGTCTTTTGCGACATAACCGGTTACTGCGAAATTGTTCTCGTACTTTTTCATTTCGATTGCTTTTTGAAGTTAATAAATCAGTTTTACGGTGCATAAAAAGTAGGTGCAGTAAAGGGATGCACCAAGGATAACGTATAAATACTCTTTATTTTGGGGTTCTCCCAAACCGGAGGCTTGATAAAGGAAGATTTGTACTGTTACGCCATTGGTCAAGACCATGGGTCGCGCCCGGCTGCATACTAACTTTGCAACGAAAAACGATATGGCGACTTCAATAGAAAGCAGTCACGAAAAAGAAGAGGAAAAACAATTGGCAACTGGTTAAAGGAATAATAAAGACGGACGGTGCTGTCAATGGGCACGAATTGGTTTCAACTCTCGGCTGGCATAGGAAGAAGAGCTTCTGGCGAGAAACAGCACCATGTCTCATGATTTGAAGCGGCAAGGATGATATGCCGTACTGGCAGTAAGCGTATAAGCTGCGGCGTGGGAAAGGCCGTAAGACGAAGAATTGGCAAAGGGGTGCTGGCGTATCGGTGTTGCAGCCTTTATCCGGCAAGAGAAATGAGGGAAAAGAAGGCAAAATGAAAAAAGGGCTGAAGCCCGATTGGGAGACAAAGCGGAACGGGCGCGTTATGCGAGTTTCAGCTTCTATTTTATAAAGGGATATGGCGCAGCCAAAAGAGAATATAAATGGATAATCCGGCAAAAATCATTGTCCGGCCAATGGCCATCTGCGTCTCAATGAAGTTTTGGATATAAAAGGTTATTGCGGTAAATGAAGTTACGGGCTGGAACTGAATATTCAACTCCAGTCCGTATAGTACAGAGGCTCCATGTCAGAATTGGATCATCATGATGCGGTGTGGAAAGATTTTGTTTTTGTCGCTCGGTTTTCGTTTGCATATCCAAAGATGGTGTGCCCCATAGCCGAACGTGAAATACTCGTCAAGCCGGGTCTCTTTCTTTAGACTCTCCATGCTTGTGCGAAGTTCGTTTTCGTCTTTTGAAAAAAGAAGCGTGTTAATAATTCTGAAATATAGATTTGTCACTTCGCTGCAGTAAGGGCAAAAAGGGTGTTCAATCGTTACGTTCATAATTGTCTTCGTTTAGTGCATTAGTCATGATAGATTCTTCTTCCTGGTTGAAAATCTCAATAGTCGAGTAACCATCGTTTTCTTCGGGAAACAAAAGCTCGGAAGTATCACGCAAAGCCTCACTTCTTCCATGAGAAAGACGGCTGTCAATGATATTCGAAACATCTTTGCAACGCCAGGACCGGACGATTGCCTCTGCTTCCTCATAACTGTTGGCTTCCACAGTGAAATAGTCTCTTTCCCAACTTTTGACTTTACAGTCTTGATAAAATTCAAATTTTCCCATAAGCCATGTATTCTAACGTACTACTTCAACTATATCCTCAATCCTGCCATACAGTATTGAGCGTAATGCGGTTTTGTCTATGGCATAATATTCTTGGATATGCCCGTATTGTTTGACGAAATACCGCTTGAGAACATCGGAAAAATCAAAATGATAACCGCTCAAGGCAATCCCCCGTTTGAAATAGGTGCTTTCGCTCACGTTGCGAGTAATCCAATTCTTGTCTTCTCTATTGAGTTTGCCGCCATTATTCAGATGTTCCCGCAACTTATACACTCGGCTGCCTTGTAATGTTGCCAGCTCCGGAACATCCCATTGAACGAATTTTGTTGCTATCTGTGCCATATTGCTTAATCATGAATAATAATTTCATCTCGGAATACTGAAATCTCTTTGCCGCTTTCAAGGCGGACAACTATGGTAGTGCCATAGTCGTCCACAATTACACCTTCCGTGTAGCCTTTATAAGCCGTGGATAAAGTACAGGATAAACCTATAATATCGCTTTCGTTATCAAATGTTCTGTTGCTCATCACTATTATATTTTTATTTCCCACTTGCCTTGAGAGAAGATTCTAAAACTCACATATTCATTTTCAAATTCATAAGTTAGAATTTTAATATAGACTTTATCTTTTGCTTCCAGTGAGGCAACCAATTGGTCCATTTCTTTTTCTGGATATTCCCACCGGGAAGGAAATTCTGCATCAACAGAATTACCATACTTGTTTGCATAACAACTGAAATTGTCATCCAAGAAAGCCTCTATCTTATTGAGGTCATTTTGGTTTTCCGTACTTGCGTAGAAAATGTTTGTCGCATAATTTGCCATATAATTCTATTTTAAGTTTTCTTTTTTTCCCTCATGTAGCATTTACTACTTCAGGCTTGATTAATTATGTCGCTTCATAAGGTGTCATGGCTCTTTATGCAAGGTTTCACGACCAAATACTACCGCTGCAAAGCAAGGTGGAGATTTTGTTGTGAACCTCAAGGATACCTTGCATACAAGAAAGACATGACAAATACCTTTGCGGCACAATTCATCAAATAGCCCGAAGTCGAATGCTTATAGGGACAAATATTTACTCGTAAACTTATAAAGGAATATATTGCAGCGAAAAGAGAAAGGATGGAGTCAAAGGGAGTCCACTTTCTGCGGTCTAAAAAGGGAGTGGCAGAGTGAGCAAAAACAGTTTAGTTTAGTCCATTAGCCTATATATATGCTAAACTAAAGTAAACTAAAAATAGACAAATATTTGATTGCTTGGATGATTATTTTTAACTTTGCACATATTGATACCGATCATTGAAAACAATACTTTTCTCTTTTCGCTGCGAATTCCTGGATATATGAAAAAACATATATTGAATCAGGATGAGAAAGCATAGTAATAGCTTGGATTGGTGCTTTGATTGCAAGCAAGTGAAAGGAATGAAAAGTAATGCAAACAAAAAAACGAGGATTTACCTAAAAAACCATTTTTGTTCCTGATTTGTTTCTTGTTTCAGAAACAAAATTCATAAACTACTCATTTACAAATGGTTAAATAGTTGTATATTAAATTTGACAGATCTGGATAATGCTCCGCTAAAAGAAAAAGTGCAGCAGTCTATCGGTAAGTTACTGACGGAGATAAATACGGCACAGGCGAATGATTCACAGCCTTATTTCTCGGGTTTAAACATATCCAAGGACGCTCAAAATACGATTATGATGTTGTGGGACAATACCCCGTTTCGATGTGGCGAGACGGAAGTCATAGAGCGTTGCCTAAAGAATGGCAAGGAATTTCAGGTTCGTAACATCCCGTTGTTCTTGACGATCAAGGATGACAACTCTACTCAAGATAAATATCAAGAGGCCGTAATCGGTTTTGACCGCAACGGTATGATTACTGATTTCCATTTAGCGTTAGCGACAAACTTGTACACGAAAATCTTGAAAAGTAATCAGGCGGTATCAGATTTCCGTTATCGTCAAATGATCTTGGATTATGTAGAACAATTCCGTACGGCTTATAATACGAAAGATATCAATTTCTTGAACCAGATTTTTAGTGATGACGCATTGATCATAACGGGAAAAGTGGTTAAGGCAGTTCCCACGGATATGAATAAATTTATGCCTGATCCTAAGGTTATTTATACGAAACAGACAAAGAAAGAATACTTGACTAACCTTACAAATATATTTAAGACAAACAAACGAATCAATGTCATCTTTGATGATATCAATGTGATCCGCCATCCGGCTAAACCCAACTTCTATGGAGTGACCTTGAAGCAAGGCTATACATCGGATCGCTACAGCGACGTGGGTTACTTATTCTTATTATGGGATTTCACGAACGAGGATGCCCCAAAGATTCATGTTCGTACTTGGCAGCCGGAGATGCTGGATCAGTATACGAAGTTGCCGGAGGAGGAGATATTCCAAGTGGAGGATTTTGATATTTAAAAGTGCGTTGATTAATTTAAGATGATTAGTTATGAGAAAGATAAATCAAATATTTTTTCTTTTTGTGTCATTGTCTTGTCTGTGTTTAGTTTCATGTAAAGATGAGGAAAGTCCGCAATGGACGTCAATAGAAGGGACTTTTAGTGATCCTATACCTTCTAGAAAAGGGGCTGTGGTAGAAGGTATGATTAATGGTAGTATTGGTGGTAATGTTAGTGTTTTTGGTTTTTTATGTTCACTTTCTAAAGAGTTAATTCCCGATGATCCTGCGACTATGCCTTTTCCTATAAAAGATGAAAGTTTTTCTGTGGGAAAATCTTTTAAAAAGACATTAACGGATTTAGAGCCGGGCAAACAATACTATTATTGCATGTATGTCAGTAATGGAACAAATATGATGAAAACCCAAACTTCTTCTTTCACCACATTGACCACATCTAAGCCATTATTGGGTGAGATGAAAATACTTTCGGTAGGAGAATATAGTTTATCGGCTTCTTGCGGTATATTGGATAATGGAGGGTCTAATATTACTCAGTGTGGTTTCTTTTATAAAAAGCAAGAGGATGAGAAGTTTGAACCTAAATTAGTCTCTGTTGAATCTTTTCAAGTTACAATCGATAAATTATCTCCAGGTACTATGTATTATATTTATCCATTTGCGACAAATAAAGATGGAACTATAAATGGAGATACTCTTGAGTTTACAACTGAAGGATTTGAGGCTCCGGTGGTGCTCACGAATAAAGTAGGGACAGAGGCTTTAGGTTCTGATTGGGCTATATTGAGTGGCTCGTTGGAGAATAGTGGTTCTTCTGAAATTAAAGAGATGGGATTCTGTTATACGACTGTGGATAAGGATCCTGTAAAAGATGTGGATAAATTTGTACCTGTAAAAGATAAAAAAGATTTTACGTATAAATTGACAGGCTTAGTTGATAAAACTAAATATTATGTACGAGCTTATGCGAAAAATGGTTCAAAAGCAGCTTATGGTGAGAGAATTGAGTTTGTGACTAAAGAGTATATTAAGCCAATATGTGAAACTGTAGAGATTAGTAATGTGACAGACATTTCAGCGGATGTTCAATCAAAGGTTAAACAAGGAAGTGACAATATATTGAGAAAAGGTTTTTGTTATAGTAACTCAGGAGCTCCGGAACTTAAAAACGCAACAATCTTAGAAGTTACGGATATAGAGGGAGACTATTTGAAAGCAACAATAACAGGTCTATCTCCAAATAAGAAATATTTTGTACGGGCTTTTGTTGAGACAGGAAAGGAGGTGTCTTATGGTCCAATAGAAACATTAGAGACAAGTGCGGATCCTACTCCTGTTATAGGTGCGATAACATTTACGAACGTAGAGAAAACAAGTTTTGCCGCTCATGTTACGATTTCTAGTAGTGGATCTATCAAGAAACGTATGTTCTTATATAGTTCGACAAACCAATCTCCGAAATTAGATGGAGAGAATGTTAGTGTGCTTGAATTTAGTTCTGAAAGTGCAACAATCTCAGGTTTGAAGCCAAATACACAATATTATGTTTGTGTTTATGTCCTCGGAGAAAAGGATAAAGAGGTGTATAGCGCCATAGCAACAGTAAAGACAGTAACGATGGGATTGCCAGTTGTATCAGATGTGAATATAACGAGAGAAGGAAATGTCGCTACGGTGAGGGCTACTGTAACAAGTGAATCAGAAATAACGGAATGTGGGGTTTGTTATAGTACGGTTAATACTATTCCTAGCGTTATTGATTCGAAAATAAATACGGGTTTATCTGGTAATAGGTTAAATGGGCAGATCACAAATTTGAAGCAATCTACGATTTATTATATACGTATTTATGCGACAAGTGTAGCTGGTACGGTATATAGTGATGTTGTAAAAATGGATGTTGGTGATGGTTCTCCTAATATAAATGATAATGATAATCCTGATAAAAATTAAATTATATAAAGATGAAAGCAAATTATAAATGTAGTAATTGGCTGCTATTAAGTAGTTTGGTTCTAATGTTAATACAGTATTCTTGTCAACAAGAGGATCTATTGATATATGAGGCTAAAAAGTCGGATGTTGTAATGTCTTTAAAGGAAGGGAGTGCTAGTATTCAAAACGTAACATTGGAGAATGCTGGAACTTTATCGGAAAGAGTAACCGATGTCACCTCTATAAAGGAACTGACTATTGTTGGACCAATAAATGGAACAGATATAAATTGTATTCGATCGATGAACAATTTGAAAGTGCTAAATTTAGAAAATGCGGATATTGTTGCGGGAGGAGAAAAATATGGTATTTACTCTTGGTCTTCAAGTGATCCTCAAAGTACTGAGAATAATAAAATTACAAGAAATCTGTTTGAATCTTCCCCTTGTGAGAAAATAGTTATACCTAAGAGCGTAACATCAATTGATCAAGGAGGATTTATAGCTAGCAAGATTACTTCTATGGAAATACCAGAGAATGTCACGAGTATGGGAGGGCATGTATTTACATATTGTCCAAATCTGAGGTCTATAACTTTTTTAGCTGATCTTAAGTCCATTCCTTCTGATACATTTCAAGGATGTGAAAGCTTGATATCTGTGACGTTGCCTAAGTCTTTAGTTGAAATAGAGAGTAGCGCTTTCCGGGGATGTTCTAAATTAGAATCAATCTCACTACCCGAAGGTTTGGAAAGCATAGGCTCTGACGCTTTTTTTGCCTGTCCAATCTCATCAGTCATAATTCCAAGTACGGTTAAAAATATTGGTGGAGGTGCCTTCAATGATACAAAGCTAGAATATATCAAAGTTCCTGCTTCTGTAGTAAGCGTAGGTACATATGCCTTTGAATCGACTACTATGCGATATGTATTTTGGGATAGTTCAATGGATATTATATCAGATATGTTTGATGATAGAATGTCGCCAAATTGTATTGTTTATTTAAGTAAAGATGTTAAGGTGCCTGCTAAATGGAATAATATAGTTTACAATGGTGTTGCGGAAAAAATAGTTCTTACGGCAGATGAGGCTAAGCCATTTTATTGCCCTAAAAAGTTTAAAGCTAAAAAGATAATGTATACACATGATTTTAAACAAATAACAGGACAAGGAGAGTCAGCCGGTTGGGAAACTATAGTATTACCGTTTAATGTACAAAAAGTAATACATGAAGATGGTAGGATTTTAGCTCCATTCAATAGTGAAATAAAGAACGCCAAACCTTTTTGGTTACGTGCTTTGACTAAAAAAGGATTTGAAAATGTGACTTCTTTAAATGCGAATACTCCATATATTATTGCTATGCCAAATAATGGTGCCTATGAAGAGCAATATTGTGTAAATGGTAAGGTTGTTTTTGAAGCGGAAGATAATATTAATGGAGTTGATATTTTAGAGACTCCTAATGAAATAAAAAGTGAAGGACCTTCTTTTTTGCTAACAGGTACTTATAATGCTATTTTATCAAATAGTACGATTTATCTAATCAATAAAAATGATAACTCCAATGGATTTAAAGCAGGAAGTGTTTTTATTAGAGGGCTTCGAGATGTCGATCCTTTCGAGTGTTTTGTTAGTCCAAATGGACTATCTACAAAAAGTATTATATCAATAAATGAGGTTGTAAGAACTAAAACGTTTAATAGTTTGCTAAGAAATGGAAAAAAGCTTAAACCTTCTATTTTAGATCTATAAAAAAGCTGTTATATGAGAAGCATTGTAATATACATATTTTTTCTTGTA
Organism: Parabacteroides sp. AF39-10AC; assembly: GCF_003635405.1. Classification (NCBI taxonomy): domain Bacteria; kingdom Pseudomonadati; phylum Bacteroidota; class Bacteroidia; order Bacteroidales; family Tannerellaceae; genus Parabacteroides; species Parabacteroides sp. AF39-10AC. The sequence goes on from NZ_QTLP01000010.1 coordinate 26,716, forward strand.
GGAATACACGTTAGCGTTTTAGCCCAAGAGATCCAAGTTAAATCTTTCCAGAAACTGGGGCGTGATTTAGAGGCACGTACGCAACCTCGTTTGGATTTGAACGATAATCCTTGTTCGATCATAAAGGTGGTCACTACTGGCGAGGATTTCCAGTTTGAGGGAAACACCATTGGAGATCCGGTTTATAGGAAAGGAGAAGTGGTTGTATATATGACCGAAAAAAGCCGTCGTCTTACCATCAAACATGAGAAATATGGGGTCATACGTTATGAGTTTCCACAATCAATCGGGAAGCAAGAAGTATATGAGCTTGTGGTGAAGCTTGTGGAAGATAAAAATAATAAACTGAGAACCTTGGTCATGCCAAATCTAAGTTATGGCTCTTCTCGTTTGTCTTACGGGATAATGATTGGTATTGTTAAAAAGACAGGAGGTTACATTAAGGTGAAATCGGATTTCGGTTCTATCTCGTCTGAAAAAGAGGTCGATAAAAATACTGTGGATACTTATTGGTATAATGGCAATAAACAATATAGTCGTTTGGCGATAACAGGAGGTCTGCTGCAGCGTGTATTGACCCCTCTTTATTTGTATGTAGGTGCGGGGTATGGGTATAAGAATGTGGCTTGGCAAACAGTCGAAGATATTTGGGTGAAGAACAAGAAAATCTCGTATTCCGGACTAGAGGCCGAGGTAGGAGGAATTTATCGGATTAATAACTTAGCTATATCTTTAGGTATGCAAACAAACAGTTTTAAGATGTTTGAAGGGTGCTTGGGTATCGGTATCATGTTTTGAGCTTTTTGTTTAACAATCTAATTATCTAATAACACTTATCATTGGAATGTTGTCATAAGTGTTGTCAATAAAAGGGGAGGATGTTTGTGATAGATATCCTCCCTAATTTTATCTGTTTTGCAGGGTGTAATAGGCTTCTGAAGTGAATAACTAACGGCTTGTCGAGTGAATAACTAGCGGCTATACCTAGCCGCTAGCTTACGGCTTGGGAAGTGAATAACTAACCACTTGAGAAGCCTTTTGCGAGCGATTAAGTATGTTGTCTAAATAATTCATTTTCAGTCATAAGGTAAGTTTACTTACTTTTTCTGTCCGATTTTTCACCGCATAAGGAATTTACATTTCAAGTCGTAAATTATTTACTTCAGTAACGGATAGTGCCTACTAAGATTTGCTTATTTTCTGACATTTACATACAAGAGAGTCAATATATTCTAGCCATCCAATCCGCGAAAAAGTAGTCATATACCCTATAAAAGCCATCTTCCTGTGTTATCAAATCATTTTTCAACAGAGGTTTGACCGCAGATTGTACAGAACTGGCTGAGGGTAGCTTGTATTTTTTGATAAATGCTGATGACGTGAGACCTTCTGCTCTGCCCTCTTTGGCGATAGCTTGTAAAACAAGTTTTTGTTTGGGAGCAAGATTGGCAAGTAGATCCTTGTAACTACTTTCTTGTGTTAGAATCACATTCTTGCGGGCTATTTCTATCTTATCCATACTACAACGCTCACCCTCTTCGGTCAATGCGAAAAGTTCGTTCATTATCATTTGCACAAACCAAGTATAGCCATCGAACATCCGATAAACTTCTTCTATTACGGATTTGTCAATAAGCTTTCCCCTTTGCTCAAAAAGCCGGTTGGCGAACTCCACATAGATATGAATGGGTATTGGCTCAAGTCCTATACTAATAGCGCTTTGATAAAAAGGCTTGGAAGAGGAATTAAACATATTACTCATCAAATGGCGTTTACTGCCGGAGAAGATAAACATAGTCTGCTTGCATTGTTGAATCTTGGTTCGCAACAACGCTTCTACATTTTTCTCCTCATAGCCGCCAATTTGTTGGAACTCATCGATCGCCACGATACATGGTTTATCTGCGGTCTCTAGATAAGCGAAGATCTCATCAAGTGTTGTTTGTGGTGCTTGAATGTCTCCTAGCCCAATATCAAAACAAGGTTCTCCGGTTACCATATCCAGTTTAAAACCCGCACGCAATGAGGTTATGATTTGAAAGAACCGTTCCGTCCAAACCGTTTTCTTTGGCTTCAATTCGTCATAGATGGCTTTTCCTAATAGATATACGAACTCTGTTAATGAAGTAGTGGCATAAATATCCACAAAGAACGCATGATAATTTTTTTCTATCGATTCTTGATGAAAAAGATGTTGGATCAATCCGGTCTTACCCAAACGGCGTGGAGAAATCAATGCGACATTACGTCCGTTCTCAATCTGTTTAATCAAGAAGCTTGTCTCTCCCTCACGGTCACAAAAATATTTGTCTGATACATACCTACCCACGACAAAAGGATTCATCATTGCGATTGTCTCCATAATATAAATACATTTTATTGCAAATATAATAATTATATCCATAATAAAGAAAGGAAACGGTATGTTTCACTTGCACGTGTGGGAGTCCGTGGCAAATAATTTGATATATAGTGATTTAATTCGATTATTTATATATCTTCGCATTGTAGAAACCGTCGTTTCGGAAACAGCGGTTTCGGAACTGTGTATTATTGCCATGCGTAAAGATTAATCTTTAGTATCGAAAGAATGGAAAAACAATCATTTATCGCTCTAGTAAAGCGTTATTATCCTTGGATCTGCAGTATGGAGAAGGCTGCTTTTCGTATACATGATGATGTGAATCAGAAATATGATCATGTGTTGCCTTATGGATTTCATCTGAAAATGACGGTATCGTATGTCTCTCGCTACGGATATCTGGTAGCTGAGACCGAGGCGGATATACTGATATTGTATGCCTCTGCTTTTCTGCATGATACGATAGAAGATGCACGGATGACCTATAATGATGTCGTGAAATTCCTGAAAGAGTTCAAGGGGGGAGGCTTTGTCTTGCCGGAAGGCGTGAGACAGCACTTGGAAGACCAAGTTCCGGAAATCGTATACGCCTTAACGAATGAAAAAGGACGAAACCGGGGAGAACGGGCGAATGACCTGTATTATCAAGGAATACGGCAGACTAAATTCGCTTCTTTTATAAAAATGTGTGATCGGCTGGCGAATATCCAATATACGATGATGTTTGTTTTTGCGAACCGGATGTTGGATGTTTACCGTAAAGAGTATCCGGAATTTATCCGATCGATCAGTGAAGGTGCGGTTACACAGGTGCCGGATGTCATGAAGGAGGAAGCGGAACGTCTGTTAAATAGCGAATTGTATATTATATAGTCTTCTCGAATGTCTTTTTTTCAGAAATCCATACGGAGCGATGAAGATCTGCTCACCTCATTGAGGCAGGGGAGCGAGGATGCGTTTACTGTTATTTATGAGCGGTATCATAAATTATTGTATGTGTTGGCCTATAAATATTTGAAAAGTACATATTCTTCGGAAGATGCCGTACAGCAAGTTTTTCTGAAATTGTGGGAGGCACGTTCCCTACTGATGGTGAACGTGAATTTAAGGAACTATCTCTATACAATGCTAAAGAATCACGTATTAAATGAGATCCGGAATAATAATAGCGCCGTAGAGAAAAATTATGAGATCGTACAATCAGCGCCGGAATATGAGGATGAACTGCTTATAAAGATAGAGGAACAAGATATGATGTCTCATTTTTACCAAGCGATCGATCACTTGCCGGAGCAGAAACGCCAAGTCTGTCTGTATAAGCTGAAAGGGAATCTTTCTAATCAAGAAATCGCCGATAAGATGAATATCTCGGTCCCCACGGTAAAAACACATTATGCGCAAGCGATAAAAATACTGCGGGCACATTTCGAGAGACTATTTTTATTTCTTTTATATTTGTGGAACTCATCCTATTGATGGCTTTGCGTGTCAATTGATAAAAGAAAATGAATATGAAAATACCCGATCTATCGATCATAGAGAAAACGCTAAATAATGAGGCTACTTCCGAGGAGTCTTGTGAGGTTGTTCGTTGGTTTAAGACCCCGGAAGGACAGGCATGGCTTGCTGAGCGTATCGATCAGGATGAGAAAACGATTCATATGGGGGAGGAAGAGGCATGGATCGACCATCCGATACCCTCAGCCGTAATGTATCAGAATATTATGCGGCAACTCCGCCGACAAAAAATACGCCGTTTTATAGCGTATGCGGCTGCGGTCTTTATACCGATTGCTTTAATTATAGGACTTTTCATACGCATAAACTCACAAGTGGATTTGTTGGCGGATGGTGGGTATGACGAGGTGTACGTACCTAATGGGGAACGCATGCAGCTGCTTTTTCAAGATGGAAGTAAGGTCCATTTGAATTCGGGAAGCCGTATTCGTTATCCGAAAAAATTCGGTCTCTCCGAACGTAAGGTTTATTTGGAAGGAGAGGCTTGGTTCGAGGTCGCCAAGAACAAGAATCGGCCTTTTATCGTGGATCTTTCTTATATGGATATAAAAGTGTTGGGTACTACCTTTGATGTGAAAGCCTATCCGGAGGAAGAAGCTATATTCGTCGCTTTAGAGACAGGATCTATCGAGTTGAAATCAAGATCCTTCAAATCTTATCAATTACGCCCGGGAGAAAAAGCGGTTTATAACAAGGCTTCCGGACGTTGTGAGGTACTCCGTTCCCACGATGTCAAGATGTATTCGGCATGGAGACGTAATGTGCTCGTATTTAAGAGCGCCCCTTTATCGGACGTAATGAAAACATTGGCTCGAACTTATGATATATCCTTTGACGTGAAGGATTCTGCCGCTTTGCGATATACGTATACGATAACGACCGATAGCGTCAATTTGACCACGGTATTAAAAGAATTGGAAAAAATCACGCCTGTACTATTCGAGGAAAAAGGGGGTAAGATAGAAGTCCGGATGAAAAAATAAAAAAATTAGCTATAACGACTCATCCTTTTTGATTTGTCGTGTGTCTATTTGATAGGAGAGCAGGAAACAGAGTGTTAACCTTAAAATAGATATGCGTATGGATTCCTCATAAATAGATAACATAAGAACAGCCGAAAAGCTCCTACCCTTTTCGGCTGCCGGTCGTATTAAAAATAAATTTCTAATACCAACTATTAAAATCAATACAAATATATGAAAGAAAAGCAAGAAAGCCCTCGGCGTAGGTGCCTTTTAATATTAATTGAGAAAATACCGAATGCCATGAAGTTAACCTTTCTATTTTTAGTCATATCCTTGCTGAGTTTCACGGCTACCGCCTCGGCTCAGCGGGTTTCTATTGTGCTGGACAATGCGAAAGTGGAGAAAGTTTTGGCGGCTATTACAGATCAAACGGGTTTTAATGTCGCTTATAGTAAACAAGTTGTGGATGTAGATCGAAGGGTAAGTCTGAATTTTACTAATGCGGAACTTACCCAGGTCTTGGATAAATTGACGGAAGGAACGCTGTTGGGTTATGAGGTGAATGGCGGAAAAATTTATTTGTTTAACCGTATAGAGAATAAGCCGATTAATCAGCAGTCAAAAAAAATAACAGGTCAAGTAACAGATCAGAATGGAGAACCTATTATTGGAGCTAATGTTATAGTAAAAGGTTCTACCACTGGCACCATTACAGATTTAGATGGAAACTATAGTATAGAAGCCTCTTCTTCAGATATACTTTTAATCTCTTATATAGGTTATAATACCAAGGAGATTGCGGTGAAAAATCAATCAACAGTTGATATAAAGCTTGTGGAGGATACCCAGAACTTAGATGAAGTTGTTGTGGTTGGATATGGTGTACAAAAGAAAGTCAATTTGACAGGGGCTGTAGCTCAAGTTACAGCTAAAGAATTAGAAAATAGGCCAGTGTCGAATGCGACTCAGATATTGCAAGGAACCATGCCAAATGTAAATATTACCTTTTCTACGGGAGAACCGGGTGCGGGAGGTTCTATTAATGTTCGTGGACAGGCATCAATTAATGGAGGCGAACCATTGGTCTTGATCGATGGTGTTCCAGGCGATATCAACCGTGTGAACCCGAAAGATATTGAATCTGTGTCTGTGTTGAAAGATGCAGCCGCTTCGGCAGTATATGGTGCTCGCGGTGCGTTTGGTGTGATTTTGGTGACAACGAAGAGTGCGAAGGCTGGTAAGATGAGCGTTTCCTATGGAACTTTCTTTGCGACATCCAAGCCAACGGTTCGTACGGACTTTATGACTTCTGGATATGAGGCGGTTTCATTGTTGGATGAGGCTTTCCGTCGTGCCACGGGTAATACTTATACTCGTTATACGGATGAGGATATGGCTGAATTAGAGGCTCGCCGATATGATAAGACGGAAGACCCTTCCAGACCCTGGACGGTCGTGAAGAACGTGAACGGAAAAGATATCTATAACTATTATGGTAATTATGATTGGTGGAATACAGTGTTCAATTCTCACCAGCCCTCTCAATCTCATAGTATCAATTTATCCGGTGGTACAGAGAAGATCAATTTCTTACTCTCCGGTAATTTCTATACGAAAGATGGTATTATGAAGATTAATACGGATAAGTTTACCTCTTATAATTTCCGTAGTAAGATTAATGCGCAATTGTTCCCATTCTTGAAGGTAACGAACAATACCTCCTATTACGACAAGAATTACACCTATTATGGTCGCGAGGGTGGAGGCAATCCTAACTTTGTGTATGTAACGGTACATGCTTTACCCTGTTATGCACCAGTGAATCCAGATGGTACGGCTACTTATAATACGCTGAAAAATAATTATTCCATTGGTGATGGACTTTATGCGATGTTGTTGGATGGAGGAACAAAAGGAGAGAAAGGTATCCATGAGTTTACGACAACTACCAGTTTGGAATTTGATATTGCGAAACATATCAAATTGAATGCGGATTATACTTATTCGTTTTATATAGCGGACGATTGGTATCGATCTACGGTAGCGACTTACTCTATTGAGCCTGGTGTTGTGCAGGAAGTTCCTAATTATAATACGGATCAATTGAAGAAGACAATGTGGTTTGACCCGATGCATGTGGCGAATGTTTATGCTAATTACAATCAGGTGTTTGGGAAACATACGGTTGGTTTGACTGCGGGTGTAAACTATGAGAATAAGAAACATTCTCGTCTTTTCGCTTCCCGAAAGAATTTAATATCAGAATCGTTGAGTGATTTGGAATTGGCGACTGGAGATATGTTGGTTGGTGGAGGTGCGTACGATTATGCTTTGTTTGGTGCCTTTTTCCGTGCCAACTATGATTTTAATGATCGGTACTTGATAGAGGTGAATGGCCGCTATGACGGAACGTCTCGTTTTAAATCGGGTATGCGTTACGGCTTTTTCCCATCTGTATCCGCTGGATGGAGATTAAGCGAGGAATCTTTCTTTGAAAAGGCAAAAGATGTGGTAAATAACTTGAAGATCAGGGCTTCTTTTGGATCATTGGGTAATCAGGCAGTAAATTCAAGCAAGCCGAATTATTATCCTTATATCGAAACAATGAATACAAGCTTATCCAGTTGGTTGATAGATGGACAGAAGACGCAAAACGTAAGTTCGCCGAACCCGATTATCGACAACTTGACTTGGGAAAAGGCGACGACTGTAAACGTTGGTGTAGATCTTAGTTTCTTGAATAGTCGGTTGAACGTATCAGGTGATGCGTATGTACGTAATACGACAGATATGTTAGTACCAGGAAAGACGTTGCCAGCAGTATATGGAGCGGCTTCTCCACAACAGAATGCAGGAGATCTTCGAACCAAGGGATATGAGTTGGTGGTCAGTTGGAAAGATCAATTCGACTTGAAAGGAAAACCGTTCAATTATGGCGTATCGTTTGTACTAGGTGATGCGGTGTCTGAAATTACTCGTTATGACAATCCTAACAAGTTGTTGGCAAATCATTATGAAGGCAAGCGTTTTGGTGAGATTTGGGGATACCGGATCGATGGTTTCTTTAAGACAGACGAAGAAGCCGCAAACTGGAAGATTGATCAAAAGTTGGTAAATACACAGATTCAAAAGGCTCCGGGTGAATGGGGACATTTGCGTGCGGGTGACTTGAAGTTCCGTGATTTGAATGGTGATGGTGTGATTTCTCCGGGAAAGAAGACCGCTGATGATCCGGGTGATATGGAAATCATAGGAAACTCAGAGCCTCGCTATAATTATGGACTTAATTTGAATGCTAGTTGGAATGGTTTTGATGTCTCGGCTTTCTTCCAAGGCATCGGCCGTAGGGATTGGTATCCAAGCGCAAATGCGGATAAGTTCTGGGGACCCTATTCGCGTCCTTATTTCTCGTTTACTCCGAAGAATTTTAATGACTTGGTTTGGACTCCGGAGAATCCGGACGCATATTTCCCATTGTTGAGAGGATATACGGCATTGAATAGTGGTGGATGTTTGAGAGATCCGAATGACAAATATATTCAAAATATTGGTTATTTGCGTTTGAAGAACTTGGTTATTGGCTATACGCTTCCTGATCGTTGGATGAAAAAAGTCTTTGTGCAACATTGCCGTTTATATGTAAGTGGAGAGAATTTGCTTACGTGGACTCCGTTTGTTACAGATTATATTGATCCGGAGCAACCGGTGGCAGATAGTAACGGACGAAGCTATCCGATGTCAAAGACATTCTCTGTAGGTTTAGATATTACATTTTAACTAATAAATTAAAGACTTATTCGAAATGAAGAGATTACTTTATATAATAACGATAGGGCTTAGCTTGACGGCTTGTGATATGGATAAGTATCCGTTAGATGCTGTTTCTCCAGATACCTTTTTTGATACGGAAAACGATTTGCGGCTTTATTCTAATTCTTTTTATGACGCATTGCCCAGTGCTAGTGATATTTATGGTGAGGCAGTAGATAATATTATCAAGATGGATTTGGCAGATGAAATCCGCGGGACTCGGATCGTACCGACTAATGATGGAGGGTGGACATGGGAGGAATTAAGGAATATAAATTTCTATTTGGATAACTCCTCCAAATGTGTAGATGAGGCCGCTAGACTTCGTTATGATGCTTTGGCCCGTTTTTTCAGAGCCTACTTCTATTTTGACAAGGTGAAACGTTTTGGCGATGTACCTTGGTATGAACATGCCCTAAATGATAAAGATGAGGAGAGCTTGATGATGTCGCGTACATCTCGTACGGAGGTACTGGATCATATTTTGGCCGATATTGATAATGCGATTGCCTTTTTGCCTGAGGAGAAAAAGGTTAATGAGGTTACGCATTGGACGGCTTTGGCGTTGAAGGCACGTATCTGTTTGTATGAGGGTACTTTCCGGAAATATCACGATGAGTTTAATTTGCCAGATTACGAGCGTTTTCTGAATGAGGCGGTGAGTGCTGCGGACGAGTTGATGACAAAGAGCGGGTATAAGATTTATAGTATGGGAAAACCGGAAAGCGATTATCTGAACTTTTTTGCTTCGCACGAGGCTATTAAGGATGAGGTGATCCTTGCTCGTGGATATAGCGATGAGTTCCAAGTGTATCATAATCTCAATTATTATACAATGACTGCCTCTTTCGGTCGTCCGGGTTTGGAGAAACGACTCGTAAACAGTTATTTGATGCGTGACGGAAAACGTTTTACGGATCAACCGGGCTATGATACGATGTTTTTTACGGAAGAGATGAAAGGTAGAGATCCTCGTTTAAGCCAGACGGTACGTACGCCGGGATATACCCGAATTGGGGAGAACGAAACTTTGGTGCAGGAGTTTGGATCAACCGTGACTGGATATCAGATGATTAAATTCGTGACGGAACGTAAGTGGGATACGAATAATAAGGATATAAATGATATGCCTTTGTTTCGTTTTGCGGAAGCTTTATTGATTTATGCGGAAGCAAAGGCTGAGCTAGGTACATTGACACAAGCCGATTTGGATAAGTCGGTTAAGCTGCTTAGAGATCGGGTAGATATGCCTTCTATCAATATGGCGGAGGCTAACGCAAACCCGGATCCTTATTTGGAAAAACAATATCCGCATGTAAACGGTGGCAACAAGGGGGTGATCTTGGAGATCCGTCGGGAGCGTAGGATTGAGCTGGTGATGGAGAGCTTCCGTTGGGATGATATGATGCGCTGGAAAGAGGGTGCTACTTTTACGGAGCAGTTTAAGGGTATGTATTTCCCGAATATCGGTCCTTTTGATTTGGATGGAGATGGCAATATTGATGTCTGTATCTATGAAAATGAGAAACCTGATTTAGGAGGAAAAGGAATCCAGTATCTGAAACTGAATAGTGATGTTACGTTGGAACATGGAAATCATGGATGTATTGTGGTGAATCCTCATATCAAGAAGACTTGGGATGAGAAAAAGGATTATCTATATCCGATACCTATCCAGGAACGTTTGCTGAATACGAATTTGACACAGAATCCGGGTTGGAATGATGGTATATGATTGGAGGAATGGAAAGCGGGTTGTATTTTTACAACCCGTTAAAAAAGGATATAATATGAAAAGGTCAGTAGTGTTTGCAGCCTGTTTATGGGTGAGTTGTTTGTTTACGTTAAGCGCGCAGAAAACGACCATTGAGTCAAAGGAGGAGAATTCTCTTCGTGTGATGTCTTATAATGTGCGGAATTGCCGGGGTATGGATGAAGTGGTGGATTATCAGCGTGTGGCGGATATCATGAACCGGGTAGATCCGGATGTGATAGCTGTGCAGGAGTTGGATAGTGCGTCGGTTCGGAGTAATGGTGTTTTCGCACTGAAAGAGTTGGCGGATCGTACTCGTATGTATTATACTTATGGGCCTTCGATCGATTACCAAGGAGGAAAGTATGGTATTGGCATCTTGTCGAAGGAGAAACCTTTGAGCTATTGGATGTTGCCCCTTCCCGGCAGGGAAGAGCGGCGTTTGTTGTTGGTGGCAGAGTTTAAGGAGTATGTGATGTGTTGTTCGCATTTTTCATTGACGAAGGAGGATCAGGTGCTATCGGTTCCGATTATTCTTGATGCGTTGAAAGATATACGTAAACCTTTGTTCTTGGCGGGAGATATGAACTCTATCCAAGGTTCTCCTACTCAAAATGCCTTGCAAGAGAAGTTTATGCCATTGAACAATTACAAGGATAACACGATTCCGGGCCAGAGTCCGAACCGGTGTATCGATTTTATTTATGGATTTGATAATGGAAATCAATATTCTGTCTTACGTCGTCAGGTGCTTTATGACGAACCGATCGCCTCGGATCATTTGCCTCTTTTCGTAGATGTGCGATTGAAAGCGGGTGTGGCTGATATTTTCCGGACAAAACCTTATTTGCAGAATCCGCTGTCGAATGGGATTACGGTCTCTTGGTTTACGAATGTGCCTGTACATAGCTGGGTGGAGTATGGTACGGATCGTAATTTGGGAGAACGTGCGGAGACGATCGTTGACGGACAGGTTATTTGCAACAACAAGCATCATAAGGTTCGCTTGACAGGTCTTAAACCGGGAGAAACTTATTATTATCGGGTATGTTCCCGTGAAATAACACTATATGAGGCTTATAAGAAAGAATTTGGCGAAACCGCTTATTCGGATATTTATTCATTTACGATACCTACTTCGGTGGAGACGGATTTTACGGCTTTGATATTTAATGACTTGCATAAGAAAAACGAAGTGTTAGACCTGTTGGCAGATCAAATAGAAGGGATTGATTACGATTTTGTAATGTTTAATGGGGATTGTATAGATGATCCTAGAAACGAATCGGAAGTAGTTCATTTTCTTTCTTATTTGAATAAGAAGGTCAAGGCGGAAAATGTTCCTGTTTTTTATTTGCGGGGAAATCATGAAATACGAAATGCTTACTCGATTCAGTTAAGAGAGCTTTTTGATTACGTTGGTGATAAAACATATGGAGCTTTCAACTGGGGGGATACTCGTTTCGTTATCTTGGACTGTGGTGAGGATAAACCCGATTCAACTTGGGTATATTATGACTTGAATGATTTTGCGGGTTTACGTATGGAGCAAGTTGGTTTTTTAAAGGCTGAGCTATCAGGAAAAGCCTATAAAAAAGCGGCGAAGAAGGTCTTGATACATCATATCCCTCTTTATGGTATGTCTGAGAAAAGCTATCTTCCTTGTTTGGACTTGTGGGGGGGCTTGCTGGCTAAAGCTCCGTTCGATGTAAGTATAAATGCGCATACACATCGTTTCGCTTATTGGCCAAAAGGTTCCGTAGGAAATAATTTCCCAGTTGTGATAGGAGGGGGGAATCGACCGGAGAATGCGACCGTCATGATCTTGTCGAAAAAAGGGAAAGTTATGACACTGAAAGCCTTGAATACAAAAGGGGAGACTTTGCAGATAATTAATCTGTAATTGTCTTGTACAAGATTGGTAGAAACACGTACGTTACTCATAGGGTATTATGTACGTGTTTTTTCTTCTCAATCTCAAACAAATCATTACTTTTGTAGCGAACATTTAGGTTGATAAACAAGGTGGATGGAGTAATGGATGACTTGATAGACGATTTGTTTATTTTGAGATTGATAAGGGCAGGTGACCGGCTGGCCTTTAAGCATTTGTTTGAGTTATATTTCGCTCCCTTATGCCGTTTCGTTCATTTATATATAAAGAAGCCGGAAGCGGCGGAAGATATCGTATTGGATATATTCACTGGTTTCTGGGAAAAACGGGAGACATTGCAAATTCAAGTAACCATAAAAGCCTATCTTTTTCAGTCCGCACGAAATAGGGCCTTAAACTATCTGAGAGACAACGAGCATTTTGTCCCGACAAATGATTTCTCATCCCTAGAACGCTTTGAGAACGATGATACCTTAGAAACACGAGAATTACAACGTTTGATTCAAGAGGCTATTTTATCTCTTCCCCCAAAGTGCCAAGACATTTTCAACAAGAGCCGCATGGAGAACTTATCCAATAAGGATATAGCCGATCAAATGAATATCGGCGTAAAAGCTGTTGAGGGACATATCTCGCGAGCCTTGAAACATATCCGGGCTTACTTGGGAGATGCCTATCATTATTTGTGGTGATATTCTCTTTTCAACAAAAATACTAAAAAGCATGTAGGGTTATCCTCTTTTGAAGTGTCATACTATAAAAATGATGCTTTATGAATAAAGATATACCATGGCGATTCATTATCTCTCATTTGAAAGGCGATGTGGATGAAAAGGAGGAGAAGCTGTTCTGCGAATGGCTTCAAGAGGAAAGGAATACGCTCCTGTTCCGGGAACTTGAATCATTGTGGCGAGAGATTAGGGAGGAGACTTCGACCTATACGCCAGATACTGATTATTATTGGAGGCAAATGGAAAGCCGGATGTTGCGGAAGGATGAAAAGCCGAAATCTGTGCCATTGTGGAAGTTTTGGATGGCGGTATCTGTAGCTACAGTGTTATTGGTGCTTTCGCTCACTTTTTCTTTTTTATATAACAAGACGGAATATTGGACGGACTCTTCCTGCAAATTGTCTTATTCCTCTTTAAGTGGTAAATCCAAGATTATATTGCCGGATAGTAGCGTGGTTTGGCTAAACTCGGGTTCCTCTTTGCGATATGCGGTGAACTTCTTTGAGAATCGTGAGGTGGATTTAAGCGGGGAAGCCTTATTTGATGTGACAAAAGATAGTCGACATCCTTTTGTCGTATCAACTTCCGGGGTGAAAGTGAGGGTACATGGAACCCGCTTTAACGTAAACTCTTACTCAAAGGAGGAAAATATCTTGGTTACACTTTTCCAAGGTTCTGTATCCTTAGAGGCCGGAGGGCAAGAGGCTTATCTGCATCCGGGCGAGCGAGCCTCCGTGAGCAAGAAATACAGAACTTTGGATATAACCTCAGCCGATATGTTCTATGACTCATTCTGGGCAAGCGAGAGTGTGAGGTTTGAGGCGAAATCATTACGATACATCACCCGCTATCTGGAGAAATGGTATAACGTGAAGATTGAGGTAGATCCTTCCATTCCGGATTCGCAAGCCTATACCTTTACAATCAAGGATGAATCGCTGGAAGTGATCTTGCGGATCATGTCCCGTATCAATCCGATTTCCTATATGTTCGATGGGAATGATCACGTAAAAATAACACATGTCGAACCTTCTAAAAAATAATGCCTATGAGATAAACCGGATAATATGCAAGAAAAAGGCTTAAGCAGAAACTTAAGCCTTCCGGGAGAAATCCCTGATTCAAATTAAAATCTATTTACAGCTTATCTCAAATTTGGCCGTTTGTGTAAAGCCGTAAAGATGTTAACTTTAAATATCATGCAAATATATGAAGAATAAAAGACAATTTATGAAAGGAAGAAACAGTTTATGTGCGATATTCTTTCTTCTATTCTTTTCTTTACGTTTGTTAGCCGGTGAGGTTGCAGGCAAGAAAATATCCGTTTCATTCTCGAATATACCGTTGAAGGAGGCGATCTTAAAAATAGAGGTTGCCAGTGGTTACACGTTCTTCTATGACGGTAATAAAATCGACTTGGGTCAGAAAGTAAGTTTGAGCGTATCCGACCAACCGATTGAGTCAGCCTTGCATTCTATGCTGAAGACCACGAAACTTACGTTTGAGATCACCAATAAGCAGATCGCCTTATTCAGTAAGCAGAATGCTGGTTCCCCGATAGGGAAAGCGCCTCATAAAATTACAGGTACGGTGGTGGATGCCTTAGGTAGTCCGATAATCGGGGCAAATGTGATGGTGAAGGGTACGAATAATGGTACAATTACCGATTTGGGTGGAAACTTCTTGATTGAGGCCTCGGAAAATGATGTCTTGCAGGTATCTTATATCGGTTATATGCCGCAGGATATCCCGGTTCAAGGAAATAAGGAAATAATAATCACTGTTCGTGAGGATACACAGGCTTTGGATGAGGTCGTAGTTGTTGGTTATGGAACTCAGAAGAAAGTAAATTTGACAGGTTCTGTTTCTTCAGTCAAATTTGATGAGGAATTGGCGAATCGTCCGATCACTGATGCTTCTCAAGCACTTTCCGGAAAGGTTTCCGGCGTGTGGATCAGCCAGAATTCGGGTAAGCCGGGAGATGATGGAGCGCAATTGAGAATTCGTGGCTGGGGTACATTGAATAATTCGGACCCGTTGGTGATTATTGACGGAGTAGAAGGGGTATTCAGCCAAGTAAACCCGAGTGACATCGAAAGTATCACAGTCTTGAAGGATGCGGCTAGTGCGGCTATTTACGGATCAAAGGCCGCTAACGGTGTCGTTTTGGTTACGACGAAGATGGGAAAGAACAATGAGAAAACCCAAGTAGAGTTGAACTCTTACGTCGGAATGCAGCAGATCGGACGTCATTTTGATTTAGTGACGAATAGCGCCGAGCATATGACTATGGCGAATCAAGCTTTGGTGAATGGGGGAGAGAACCCTCTTTTCTCGGAAACATTGATCTCTAATTTCGCTAATGGAACAGATCCTTATAAATACCCGAATACGGATTGGTATGACTCTCTTTATCGGAATGCTTTAATAACAGGGCATAATTTATCCATTCGCGGTGGATCGGAGAAACTATCTTCCTTCTTGTCTTTGAACTATTTGAGTCAGGAAGGTATTTTGATGAACTCTAAGGCGGAGCGGTTCGGTATCCGGGCAAATGTGGAGTATAAAGTGAATTCATGGTTGAGAGTTGGCGCTCGTTTGAATTATACTCGTAGGAATTCCCAAGAGCCTTTTGATTTGTTCCGTGTATTCGAACAGCAACAAGGCGCGGCTCCTTTCATCGCTCCATATACCCGGGATGGCCGTTTCGGTTCAGTAGAGGCGATTAAGGATGATGGCACTTTATTGTATACGACTTATCAGCCGGTTATAGACGCTTCGAACGGGGCGACTAAAACATCCAAGGATTATATGGCTGTAAATGCTTTCGCTACCGTGGATTTTACGAAAGACTTGAACTTACAAGTAACATGGGCCTCTAATGGCAATTGGAAAATGGTTGATAAATATAATGAGACCCTTTATGGATATACGGATTCTGGCATAGAGACGATACCGAAAAATTACAATCGTGATGGTATTGTGTTGAGTAGAGAGCAAGTATCGACCATGCGTAATAATTTCCAAGCGACATTAAACTATAGCAAGCGATTTGCGGATAAGCATTATGTTGCCGCTATCCTTGGTACCCAATTGGAGAATTACAGTATAAAGAACGTATTTGCCCGAAGAACCAACCCACCCAAAGAAGGATTAACCCAAGTGGACGCGGGAACGGAAGGTATCAAGGGAGAGGGAAATTTTGAAGGTCTACGCATGGCATCTTATTTTGGTCGATTGAATTATGCCTTTGCGGATAAATATTTATTTGAGATGAATCTCCGTGCCGATGCCTCCTCTCGTTTTAAACGGGGAAATCGCTGGGGTGTTTTTCCGGGTTTCTCTGCAGGATGGCGTTTGAGTGAAGAGGCGTTTATTAAGAACCTGAATCTGTTTTCTAATTTGAAACTACGTGCGTCATGGGGACAATTAGGTAATCAAACCATTGAAGGATATTGGCCTTATTTAACAGTGATCTCCCAAAATTATGACTTGAGTTATAATTATGGAGGTTCATTGGCTCCGGGTGCTGCCGTAACCGCTTTGGTGGATGAGGATATTACTTGGGAAACTACTTCTTCCTTGGATATTGGCGTGGATTTGGGCTTCTTAGGTAATAAGTTGAATATTGAAGCTGATTACTTCAATAAAAAGACAACCGATATTATCGTTCAATTGCCAATACCAAATGTATTAGGGGATAAGACCGCACCGTTTGAGAATGTGGGCGAAATGAAAAATAATGGTTTTGAGTTAGTCGTGAATTATGATAATCTTGAGACGAGCAGAGATCGCCTTGGATTTAACGTAGGACTAAACTTTACGTATATCGATAATAAAGTAACGAAATTTCAAGGAGGAAACTCTCCGGACCAGCTTTATTTGATTCGTGAGGGATATCCGTATAAGGCTTTGTATGGCTATAAAGCGGTTGGCATCTATCAATCGGACGAAGAAGCCGCTCAACATATGCATAGCAATGGGCTTAAGCCGGAAATGGGAAATCTGAAATACGAGGATGTTAATAACGATGGAAAATTAGACTATCAAGATAAACAAGTACTTGGTAATACGATTCCTAAAATTACGTATGGACTTACTGCCGGCTTACGCTATAAAGGGTTTGACTTAAATATCTTATTCCAAGGTTTGGGACAGGCGAATGCGTTTACGAAGAGCGGCATGACCCGTATGCAATACGAATGGCTGACTATTTCTGATAAATGGCGGGATGCGTGGAGCCCAGAGAATCCGGACTCAAATATACCGATGCTTCGGTTTGACTCTTCATGGGACACGTATGACTCCTCATTTTGGGTGCATCGTATCGATTTCTTGAAATTGAAGAACTTACAATTAGGTTATGCGTTCCCTGAATGGATTACCTCAAAGCTAAAAATGCAACGGTTGTACGTATATGCGAATGCCCAGAACCTGTTTACGATTATGTGGAAAAAAGGGTATGAAGGATATGATCCGGAAAGAAATACGTTTGATTCGGGTACCAATTATTACCCGACTCCGAGAATATTTACATTTGGTATAAATCTTAATTTCTAAAAGTATGAAACAGTTATTAGCATATTGCTTATCAATTATACTATGTGTCTCTTTCACGGGATGTATGGAGAATTATTTGGATTTGTATCCTGAGGATAAGATTACTTCGGCGAGTTTCCCGGAAAATGAATCGGATATCAAACTCCTTTTAAATGGTGTCTATGCTCAATTGAGGGAAAAAGAGGTTTATAATCAAGGCTTGTTTGGCTTTGGCATAACGGATGGAGCTACCCCTAACGCATTTAACTGGGGAACGGATGAGGTTTTTAATAAGCTGGGTGCCGGGCGATTGAGCTCTAGTGACGGAGGAGTCGTAACGTATCGTTGGAAAAGATGTTACGAGATAATCTCCCGGGCAAACTATTTGTTGGCCTGTATGGATTTAGTGGATTTATCGGAAGAAGCGAAAGCCAAATATTCAGGTGAGACTCATTTTCTACGGGGACTGGCTTATTCCGTGCTAGCGGAAACCTATGGTGGGGTACCTATTATATTGACGAACATTTCCACGGAAGAAGCTCGTAGCTTGAAGCGGGCGAGTTTGGAGGAGACTTGGCAACAGGCGTTGGATGATTATGAGGTTGCGATCACCAATTTGGGAGTGGATGCTCCCGAGCCGGGGCGTGCTACCAAGGGGGCGGCTTTAGGTATGAAAATGCGAGCCTACTTATACCAAGGTAAATACAAGGAGGTTCTGGCTTGTGTCGAGCAAATTGATGCGTTGAAGAAATATGGTCTATTCCATAGTTATGAGGGCTTGTTTGATCCGGCTAATGAGAACAATAAGGAAGTATTGTTTGATATCCAATATATTGAAGGCGAGAATTCGCAAGGTTCCTATATTGACCAGTATTGCGGAACGGGTACCGGAAGTTGGACCCGTGGAAGCCGTTATGTCCCTACGGATGATTTGGTAGCGGCTTATGAGACGATCGACGGCTCTCCTGTAGATCCCGAGAATCCTTATGAGAACCGGGATCCTCGTTTAGGTTTCACGGCTGTACTTCCGGGTTCTTATTTCTTGGGCTATCGTTTCCCTAATTACCTGTATCCGGGAGGTGCGTTTAATCATGCCGGTAATCGGTTGAAACATTTAAGTACCCGTAAATATCGGATTCAGGATGAGTCAAAGCTTCCTCCTTCCGGGCAGTCTTATATCAATGATATCATACTGAGATATGCGGATGTCTTATTGTCAAAAGCGGAGGCGATTATTGAGACGAATGGAAATGTAGCGGATGCGATCGCTATCCTCAACCGGATCCGTACGGAAAGGGATGACGTTAAGATCTCTTTGCTGCCGACATCTATGAGCCGTGAGGAGGCTCGTAAGAAAGTGAGACATGAGAGACGGATTGAGTTAGCATTAGAAGGACGTTATTGGTCAGATGTAAAACGTTGGAAAATCGGTAAGGAACTTTACCCTATGATTATTAAGGATCATGAGGGTAGCGTGATCGAGACGAAGTTCCCAAATGGCTATTTGGAATATTACGATTTATTACCGATTCCTGATAGCGAGCGTTCTTTGAATCCGAATTTGGATCAGAATCCGGGTTGGTAATGTGCAACTAAAAGAAAAATGAAATGAAACTTATATCTAACATAATATCGGTATTAGCCTTTTCAGGAGCGGCCGTGGCTACTCAAGCGGCGGAAAGGCCAAATGTGATCATCGTATTTATCGATGATTTCGGATATGGGGATTTAGGTTGTTACGGGAGTACGAAGCATCGTACTCCCCATATCGACCAGATGGCTAAAGAGGGAATACGACTGACCGATTTTTATGTGGGTTCGAGCGTGAGCACACCTTCCAGATCGGCTTTATTGACAGGGTGTTATCCAAGGCGAGTCTCCATGCATGTAAATGCGGACCCTACACCTTTGATGTCCAAAGGGAGGCAAGTGCTATTTCCTGCTTCGCATAAAGGCTTGAATCCCGGTGAGATAACGATCGCCGAGTTGATGAAGGAGCAGGGATATGCGACGGCTTGTATCGGGAAATGGCATCTAGGGGATCAATTGCCATTTCTTCCTACCCGGCAGGGTTTCGACTACTATTATGGTATTCCTTATAGTAACGATATGGATCGTCCGTATTGTCCGTTACCCTTGATGGAACAGGAGGAGGTAATAGTGGCTCCTGTCGGTCATGATTCCTTGACGATTCGTTATACCAATAAGACTGTGGAGTTTATAAAGTCTCATAAGGAATCTCCGTTCTTTATTTACTTGTGCCATAATATGACTCATAATCCGTTAGCGGCTTCTCCCGCTTTCAAGGGAAAGTCTCAGAATGGACTCTATGGAGATGCGATCGAGGAATTGGATTGGTCGATGGGAGTCTTGCTTGAGACTTTAAAGGAGGAAGGATTGGATCAAAATACCTTGATTATCTTTACTTCCGATAATGGTGCGGATGAACACTTCGGTGGTACGAACCGTCCGTTGAGAGGCCAAAAGGGTACGACGTATGAAGGTGGGTTCAGGGTGCCTTGTATAATGAGATGGCCCGCTAAAATACCGGCGGGACAGGAAACTGATAATCTGGTGACTTCGATGGATTTCTTACCGACATTGGCGCATTATTGCGGTTATGCGGTTCCTTCCGACCGGGTGATAGATGGGCATAATGTGTCTGGAATCTTGGAGGGAGAATCGATGGCATCGCCCACGGAGACTTTCTATTATTACCAGAAACAACAATTACAGGCGGTACGTTGGGGAAACTGGAAGTATCATTTACCTTTGAAGGAACGTATCAAAGGCCCTCACTTCCCGGATACGGAAGTCGGTGAAGCTCGTTTATATAATTTGGCGAATGATTTGTCGGAAACAACCAATGTCATCGATAAACATCCCGAAGTAGTGACGAAGATGAATCAATGGATCGAACAGGTTCGTAGTGATATGGGAGATTGGGGATATGAAGGCCGGAACCAGCATCCTGCCGGTATTATAGATGAACCTTTTCCCCGTTTACTTAAATAAAAAGATACGCATATGAAAACACTGAAATCATTGTCTGTTTTAACAGCGGCGGTATTATCGAACAGCTTGAGTTTGAACGCTGCCTCGGATGCGGCCAATAAGCCTAATTTTGTAATCATATTCTGTGACGATATGGGATATGGGGATTTGAGTTGCTATGGGAATCCCACGATCCGCACACCGAATATAGACCGTATGGCTTGTGAAGGAATGAAGCTGACCCAGTTTTATGTGGGGGCTGGGGTCTCTACGCCAAGTCGGGCCGCGTTAATGACCGGACGTTTGCCGGTTCGAAATGGATTGTATGGAGATCGTGTGGTCGTACTTTTCCCTAACTCAAAGGCAGGGTTAGGGCAAGACGAGGTTACGATCGCCAAAGTTTTACAACAAAACGGGTATGCGACCGGCTGTGTAGGCAAATGGCATTTAGGAGCGTTTTCTCCCTATTTACCGACGGATCATGGTTTTGATACCTATTTCGGCATACCTTATTCCAATGATATGAGCCCCGTTCAGAATAAAGGCGCGCATGCACGGAATTTTCCTCCGACTCCATTGATAGTGGATGGTAAGCAAATCGAATCGGAACCGGATCAGGGAGAATTAACCCGTCGCTATACGGAGAAAGCGGTATCGTTCATCGAGGATCATTCAAAGGAACCTTTCTTCCTTTATTTCGCTCATACCTTCCCGCATATCCCATTGTACACGAATGCCCGTTTCGAGGGAACGAGCAAACGAGGCCTGTACGGAGATGTGGTTGAGGAAATAGACTGGAGCGTTGGGGAGGTGTTGAAGACTCTGCGTGAAAATGGCTTGGACGAGAATACGTTTGTTATTTTTACCAGCGATAACGGCCCTTGGCTGACGGAGCATGAGAATGGTGGTTCCGCAGGTCCGTTGAAGGATGGCAAGGGTACTTGGTGGGAAGGTGGCTTCCGGGTTCCGGCCATTTGTTGGATGCCGGGAAAAATCAATCCGGCGATCAACGATGAGATTATGACCTCGATGGATTTATATCCGACTTTCCTCTCGATGGCGGGTATCGAGCAACCGAAAGATCTTGTATTGGATGGCGTGAATCAAACCGGATTATTGTTTGAGGAAAAGCATTCCGCCCGTGATGAAGTTTATTATTGGTGGGGAAGCGAGTTGATGGCGATCCGTAAAGGGGAGTGGAAGTATTATTTTAAGACGATCAAGGACCAATATCTGCGTACCTGTAAGATCGAGACTCCGGCAGAACCCTTGTTGTATAACGTGGAGACAGATATCTCAGAGCGATTCAATCAGGCGGATAAGCATCCGGAGATCGTGAAATTACTGATCGAGGCCGGTGAGAAACATAAGAAAGGAATGAAGATCAAGCCTTCCGTATGTGATATGATGTAATGGGACATTTAAAAACACTAGATTAGATGAATAAATATATACTAACAGCGGCTTGCGGATTGGCTTTTTCCGCAGCTTCCGCACAAACAAAGGCTTTGCCGGATAGCCCGAATATCCTGCTGATTTTGGTGGATGATTTGGGATATGGCGATTTGTCCTGTCAAGGAGCCGCCAAGGACATTCAAACTCCACATATCGATAAATTATTAAATGAAGGAGTTCGTTTCACGAATTTCCATGCGAACTGTCCGGTCTCCTCTCCTAGTAGAGCCTCGTTATTAACCGGGCGTTATCCGGATATGGTAGGTGTACCGGGAGTCATTCGTACGCATAAAGAGGATAGTTGGGGGTATCTGTCGGAGGATGCCGTATTATTACCCCAGATGTTGAAGAAAAGAGGCTATCATAATGCGATGGTTGGAAAATGGAATCTAGGATTGGAGTCTCCGAATACCCCTACGGAAAGGGGGTTCGATTTCTACCGGGGATTTTTAGGGGATATGATGGATGATTATTATACCCATCGTCGTTTCGGGAATAATTATATGCGTGAGAACTTGAAAGAGATCGATCCACAAGGGCATGCTACAGAGATTTTCTCTGATTGGGCGATCCGTTACCTGTCGGATATGAAGCAAAAACAAGAACCTTTCTTCTTGTATTTAGCTTATAATGCCCCACATACCCCGATACAACCTCCTCAGGAATGGCTGGAAAAGGTAAAAAAGCGTGAACCGTCACTTCCGGAGAAGCGTGCTAAGATTGTCGCCTTGATTGAGCATTTGGATTACAACGTCGGACGTGTGTATGAGGCCTTGGAACAGAATGGCCAGTTAGAGAATACGATCATTATATTTACCTCTGATAATGGAGGACAGGACGATGCGGGTGCGAATAACGGCCCGTTCAGAGGCGCGAAGCAGGATATGTACGAGGGAGGGATCCGGGTAGCCGGAGGTATTTATTGGAAGAACCAGATCCGTCCGGCGGTACGTGATAATTTCGTCATGCTTTCGGATATGTTCCCGACCTTATGCGATCTGACAGCCGTGCCTGTATCGCATGAGATCGACGGTATCAGTATTTTGCCTCTTTTGCGGGGTGAGGAACAAGATACCGGAGATCGAATGGTGCATTGGGTACGAAGGGAAGGTAATTCCCGATATGGAGGTCAGGCATATTACGCATCTCAATACCGGGATTTCAAGATTTTACAAAATACTCCTTGGGAGCCTATCCAATTCTTTAATATAAAGGAAGATCCGAAGGAACAAAGTCCGATCGGGGAACGATCTTCGGATACGTATAAAAACTTGTTCAATGGCTTGATGGAGCATATCCGTCAGACGGGTATGATACCGTGGCAAGGCAAACGGTATAAGTGATTTTCCCATGTGATTTTTTAGAAGCACGTACATCGTTATTCATGGTGGTGTACGTGCTTTTTTGTATTTTTTTATTGCTCTTAACTGAAATTGAATGTTTTTTGTGTATGTTTGCGGGAAATCTTCGGGAGTTTATTTATATGGGAATATCCGATGAGAAGCTATGGGAATCGTGTCTGAAGGGAGATAAGGAAGCCTTCCGTGAGCTTTATTGCCGATTTTACGCATTGCTGCGCAATTATGGAATCAAGTTACTTCCCGACAAGAACTTGGTGGAAGATTGCGTACAGGATATTTTTATCAATTTGATTCAAAACCATACCTCCCTCTCTCCGACGGCGAATGTCAGAGGATATCTGCTTAAGGCTTTAAGACATAAGCTGTATGATACGATCGAGAAAAACAGGAAAATGGAGGATGTCTCCTTATATGAGGACGTGTTTCAAGTGGATGAGTTATTCTCCCGTATCGCATTGGATACGACAGATGCGGACGACCGGGTTAAACTTTTGATGAAAGCCTTGACAAAACTTTCTCCCCATCAGCGAGAGATCATTTATCTTTATTATGTAAATGAATTGGGACATAATGAGATAGCTGGTATTTTAGGCATAAATTACCAATCCAGTAAAAATTTATTGTCTAGAACACTCCGTAAGTTAAGGCGGTGGTTCTCGTTGGAGCTTTAATGTATTCTTGGACTCTCTTTATGTCGCAGTATATCAAAGATATATTGTGCCAAGAATTTTCACCTTGATGGCACAGTCGTGCCATCCAAGTGGCACAGCTGTGCCATCGGTGTGGCATAGTTGTGCCATCAAGGTGGCACAGCCGTGCCCTAGGGATGGCAAAAGAGGTTGTAAGAATGAAAAAAATGGCGGATTCGCTATTTTTCCCGGTAAAAAGTGAGTACCAAAACGAATTCCATCCGTAATAAGAGTAAACAGGTATCTCGTGAATAAGAAACAGGACATGGTTGAGAAGGATTCATTTCGGCAAGCTGGAGAAGATTTGTTGCGTAAAGTTCGTGAAGAGGAGCGAGCGGATTTGCGACTGGCACTTTCTTCTTGGCAGAAGTTGGAGGAACGTTTGAATGCTCCCCGTAAGACCTCTGTTTTACGTATACGCTATCTTGTTTCTTCCGTAGCGGCCACCGTCATGTTGCTTCTTGCCGTGGGATGTTATTTTTGGATGATGGGACATGATAAATCTTCATTGCCTTTGGCCTTGTTGGAGGAAAAGAATGTTGGCGCCTTGCCGGGGGATGAGATTGTCTTGGTGAAGGATCAAGGTTGGGTTCAACTGAAAGATGAAGCTACGGTAATTTATGATACGGTAGGCAAATCAAATGTAGAGGAACACCAAATAGAAAAGAATGAGCAAGAAACTAAAATTGATGAGCCGGATCAAATAATAGTACCGAAAGGACGGCGTGCGAATATCGTATTTTCAGATGGTACTAAAATGTATATCAATGCAGAGACCCGGGTGATTTTTCCTACGGTTTTTGCTAAAGATAAGCGGGAGATATTAGTGGATGGAGAGGTCTATTTGGAAGTTGCTGCGGACCCTTCTCGCCCTTTTATTGTTAAAACGAGTACGATCGAGGTAAAAGTGCTTGGCACTCGATTCAATGTGTGTGCTTATCGGGATGAACCTGCGGCTTCCGTTGTATTAGTGGAAGGACAGGTCGAGGTGAAAAATGGCGATAATGGTAAGAATGTGCTGAGCCCTGATGATATGCTTGAGTTAAAGGGTAAAGAGATATCGATCAAAAAGGTAGATGTCTTTGAACATATTTGTTGGAAAGATAACTTGATGCTGTTAAATGATCGTAAGGTTGGAGAGGTCTTAAATCGGTTGTCTCGTTATTATGGCCGGACTATTTTATTTGGCAAAGAGATAGGTGAAATACCTATTTCAGGAAAATTGGACCTGAGAGAGAACTTGGAGGAAGTTGTTGAGATTATTTGTCAATCTCTTTTTCTACGCCAAGAGAGAGATGGGGAGAATAATGTAATTTTATTAAAATAATTTGCCTATGGGAAAGGAATGATCTGTAAGCGTGTTTGCATTTACAAGAGAGCCAGAAGATACTGCCATATCTTCCGGCTCAAGAGCTTTGTTTAATCAATAATTACGTACTAAAGAAAAAACATTACAAAGGTATGAAGAAAAAAGAAGATTTCTGCCGAGAATCAAATCATTTTCTCAAAAGTCTTGGTTTAGCCTTATGTCTGGTAAGTTTTGGAGGATCTGCGATATATGCGTCTTCCCTATATGCGCAGCGGACTATGCTAAGCATTCAAATGAATGATCGTACGGTAGAAGATGTATTTGAATACATTGAGAAAAACAGTGAGTTTATTTTTGTGTATCATGGTTCTAACATTGATTTGCATAGGAAAGTTAATCTGGATGTTCGGGATCAGTCTGTAGAGATAATATTAGATAAATTATTCAGCGGAACGGATATTGAGTATATTATTAATAATCGTCAAATAATCGTACGTCGAGATACGAAAAAAGAGGATTTACCGATTGCTAATCAACAGACGAAAAAGGTAAAAATAACAGGTGTCGTGAAAGATGCTCACGGGGATCCCGTGATTGGTGCGAATGTAGTAGAAAAAGGAACGACTAACGGCACTATTAGTGATCTGGACGGAAACTTTTCCTTGGATGTTTCCGCTGGGAATGTGCTAATGGTATCTTATGTCGGTTTTCAAGAAAAAGAGGTTCCTGTTGGGGATAAAAAAGTTCTCCAGATAGTGCTTGATGAAGATTCAAAAGCCTTGGAGGAAGTTGTCGTTACCGCTTTGGGTATTACTCGTTCAGAGAAAGCGTTAGGTTATGCTACACAAAAGTTCAAGGGGGATGAATTGGAGAAAGTTAAGGGCGTGAATATCGCGACGAGTTTAAGTGGTAGGATCTCGGGCATGCGAGTGTATAATTCTACGGAATTTGGGGTCGCTCCTAAGATAAAATTACGTGGAGAGGAGCCTTTGGTCGTCGTAGATGGCGTTCCTACAAATCAAGCGTTTAGTGATTTCAACCAGGATGTGATTGAGAATATTACTGTGTTGAAAGGGGCTACGGCCTCTGCGTTGTATGGTTCCCGAGGTGGTAATGGAGCGATCATGATTACCACCAAGAAAGGGGGTGATAAGGGCTTTTCTATAGAGGTAAATACCAGTAATATGTTTAATGCCGGACAGTTAAAAATACCGGAGGTGCAGACGGCTTATAGCGCCGGGTCTGGAGGTAAATTTGATAATATAGATTATGTCTGGGGCGATAAGTTGGATATTGGTCGTGTTTATACGCAATGGGATCCTATTAAGAAAGAGTATCGGGAAATGGAGTTGACTTCGAGGGGTAAGAATAATTTTAAGAATTTCTTGGAGTTTAGTATGATCAGTAATACTACGGTCAGTGTATCATCTTCTGGTAAGAATGGAAGCATCCGCACTTCTTTGTCTTATTTGTATGATAAGAATCAATATCCGAATTCACGTAAGAATAAATTCTGGTATAATATTGGTGGAGAGCTGAAACTAGGTAATAAGGCGAGCGTGGAAGGTAGTATGAACTTTACGCAGGAATCTGCGCCGAATACGGCTGGGTATGGATATGGTACCGGATATATGTACAATATTTTATTATGGACTGGTCCGGAGTATGATCTGCGGGATTACAAGGATTATTGGCTTGTCCCAAATGAAAAGCAAAATTGGCATTATACGGATTGGTATGATAATCCTTATTTTGAGGCTTATGAGAAGATTAAGTCGATAAATAATTTTACGACGAATGGTTCATTGTCTTTTAAGTACGAGATACTCCCTTGGATGAAATTGCAATTGCGTGCGGGAGGAGTCGCTTATGCGAATAATAATGTGACTCGTTCTTCGGTGGGAACGATCTCTAAAGGCCGTGGTGGCTGGGAAGACGGAGCGCTGGGTTATTATAAAGAGGGCAAGAAGACTGGTTTTACCATGAATTATGATTTCTTCTTGCTGTTTAATAAGAAGCTGAGTGATTTTAGTGTTGACGGTTTATTGGGAGGTTCTCTTTATTATACGAAAACAAAGAATCTGGAAGCTTCCACGAAGAATGGCTTGTCTGTTCCCGGTTTTTATTCGATAAAAGCTTCCGTAGAAAGTCCGATCGTGGATGCGGAGACTAAGACGAAAAAAGTGAATAGTCTGTTCGGCACGTTGACATTGGGGTATAAGGATACTTATTATCTGGAGGCTACTGGGCGTAATGACTGGTCTTCTACTTTGCCTTCAAATGATAAATCATATTTTTATCCTTCCGTGGGAATGAGTATTATTCCTTCTAATATAATAAGCTTGCCGGATTGGATACCCTTCTGGAAATTGAGAGGATCGTGGACTGTCTCTAAAACCGATTTAGCTATTTATGATTTAGATCGGGCCTATACGATTAAACAGAATGTTTGGGATGGCTTGAATACGGCTAGTTATCCGGATTATTTGCGTGGCGACGTGAAGCCTATCACGAATCGTACATGGGAAATAGGTACGGGTATTCACTTCTTGCAAGGACATCGCTTGAAATTAGATGTGAGTTATTTCAATAAGTTGACTTATAATAATACGATCAGCCAAAGGATATCTTCCGCTACGGGATATAAATCGAGATTGATGAATATTGACGAAGAATATGTTCGTCGTGGAGTGGAGATTTCTATTGACGCTACTCCGGTGCAAGTCCGTGATTTCTCATGGGATGTGTCGTTGAATCTTTCGACGAGCAAGAGGTATTACGCTAAATTGGATGAGAGCTTCAGCCCGGATAATTTGTGGACATACGTGGGCGCTCGTACGGATTCTTATTCATATAAAGGCTATGACAAAGATCCGGATGGTAATTATATTATTAATACGAATGGCTTGATGTCTAGGAGCCAATATAGCTCTTTGATTGGTTATACGGATCCGGATTTAGAGTATGGTCTAGCGAATGTATTCAAGTATAAGAACTTTACGCTGACACTCAATTTTGATGGCCGTATTGGTGGAAAATCATGGTCGAATACGGAATTCCACATGTTGGAAACCGGCGCTCATCCGGATACGGACAATCAATGGAGATATGATGAGGTGGTGAATGGCAAGAAAAACTATGTGGGTGAAGGTGTCAAGATTGTATCAGGCGAGGTCAAATATGATCAATATGGCAGGATTACATCAGATACGCGGGTATTCGCTCCGAATGATACCGAGACTTCTTATGAGGATTTTGTAAGAAGCAGCCATAATAATCCAGATAAATTAGTTCAGAAAAAGACGTTCTTGAAATTGAGGGAAATGTCAATCGGATATAATTTGCCGAAGAAGTTTATTAGTAAGTTAAGTATGAATAGCTGTTATGTAGGCTTTATCGGACAGAACTTATTTGTGTTGACCAAAGATTTTAGATTCTCGGATCCGGATGGCTTTGAGGATATTGAGGGCGAGGATATATCTTCTCCATCTATAAGGTATGTAGGTGTAAACTTAAAAGTTGAATTTTAAAAGCTAAACGTATGAAAATTAAAAATATATTGATATGCGGACTGGTTTTGTTGGGTATGGTTGGATGTGATGATTTCGAAAGCGTAAATACAAATCCCGACTCAACTAACAAAGTAACATCTGCGATGTTGGCAACAGAACTGTTACGTGATATTACCACCTATAAAAATGGGAATGGAAAGGATTTTATCCGGGATGAATTGTTAGCTAAGTATTTGTCGTGGACAGAGGCTAATGATATAGATCTGGCATTCAATTTGTTGGGTGGAGCGAATTATGATGCTTTGAGAGATTTGCGGAATGCCTCGAAGATGATTGATTTTGCGACGAATGATGAGTTGAAAAACTCCTATACGGCATTGTCTCATTTCGTACGGGTTTTCTTTTTCTTCAATTTGACAATGCAAGTGGGGGACATACCTTATTCTGAAGCTTTAAGAGCTGAGGATGAAGAGGTGTATTTCCCGAAATATGACTCTCAAAAAGATGTTTTTCTCGGGTTATTGAATGAATTGGATGAGGCGGACCGTCTCTTTAGTGCTGGCACTAATTTTGAGGGTGATTATATTTATGGAGGGGATGTGACGAAATGGCGTAAGGCTGTGAATGTTATGCAATTGAAGTTGCTTCTTAATTTGTATAAAAAGGTCGATGATCCGGATTTAAAGGTTCGGGAAAGAATCAATGAGATTATCAATAACAGACCTGTTTTTGAGTCGAGTGCGGATAATTTCCAAGTTGTGTACTCTAATAAGGCTGGACAGAAATATCCTTATTTTAAGGAAATTAATAGTTTTGTGAATAATGACAGGATGACTAATCTTTTTGTTGATAAATTGAAAGCCTTGAAAGATTATCGTTTATTTTATTATGCGAAACCGACACCGAGCTCAGAAGAGGCCAAGTTGGATCCCTCGGAATGGGATGCTTATGGTGGAGTTGACCCGACCTTACCGGAGTCTGAGATCTTGACTTTTGTGAGTGGGGGAACTGTTTCTCAAATAAATGATCGCTACGAGGAACTGCCGGAGGGCGAGCCTGTATTTTTCTTGAGTTATCAAGAACAAAATTTTATACTGGCTGAGATGGCTCTGAGAGGTTTTATCTCAAAAAGTCCCAAAGAGTATTATGAGGAAGGCGTTCGTTCTTCAATGCGGTTTGTGGCGGATAATACACCCGATGATGTTATGTTCCATCATAATCGAAAAATAACAGATGCCTATATTCAAGAATATCTCGGAAATCAAGGCGTTAAGTTCGCTAGTGATTTTCAAGAACAGTTGAGTCAGATTATTTGGCAAAAGTACATATTGACGTTTCTTCAAACACCTTACAATGCTTTCTTTGAATATCGTAGGACAGGTGTACCGAATATTCCGATAAATCCGAAATCGAATAGGAATATACCTTCTGATAAAATGCCGTTAAGATGGATGTATCCATCGGAAGAGTTGGATTACAATATGGATAATGTCTCAAAATCAATTAGCGACCAGTATGGAGGGTCGGATGACTATATGGGTGTCATGTGGATTTTGAAATGAGAATGTCATGCATATAATTTTCCGGGTCATTTCAAAGGAAAAAAGTGCTCTTTTTTTGTTATTTCTATAAAGATATTTACCTTTGTCTCTATGTTAAGGATAATAACACATATTGAACGCTTGTTGCTGACGCACGATTGTGTGATCTTGCCGAAGTTTGGTGGTTTCGTGCTGCAAACTTTGCCGGCGACGTATCAGGAAGAGGAACATTTGTTCCGGCCGATGCGTAAAGAGGTTATGTTTAATGTCACGCTACAGCATACAGACGGCTTGCTCTCCGAGTCATATATGCAGACGTATGGCGTTGATTACCGGAAAGCTCAGTTGATGCTGGAAGAGGATATCGAGGCTTTGAATGTTTCTTTGGAACAAGACAAGCGGATAACATTGGGGCGAATCGGGACTTTCTCTATAGGAGAGGAAGGGCAGACCATTTTTACGCCGGGCGATTCTGGGGTATTCAATGCGGATTCGTATGGTTTATCATCGTTTCATTTTCCGGTTTTGCGATCGTTGGAGGAAGAGCGGGAAGAGGTTACTTTACTTGCGGGTAAGAAAAAGAAAGATGTGTTCTATATCCCGGTTAGTCGTAAGTTGATCCGGGTTGTCGCGGCATCAGCTGCTGCTGTCGCATTATTCTTTGTGGTTTCGACTCCGGTGAAAGAAGTAAACCTGTCCGCTTATACAGCTAGTTTTGTTCCTACGGAGATGATAAATTATAGGTTCGAGGAACCTATTTCTCAGCCGGAGGAAATTCAAATATCTCAAGTGGACGAGATGGTAGCGGAGGTAACTCCCAAAATAGAAGCGACTAAGGAGACTGAGATTGCCAAAGCGCCTTCTGCCCCTGAGGTAAGGAAAGAAGTCGCTGTCCCCGCTCCGAAAGCGGAACTCGTGGCGACGAAAAAGATGTATCATATCGTAATAGCGAGTTTCCCGACAGAGGAGCAGGCGAATGAGTATATATCCGGTGTAGACCGCACGCAATGTAAGAATGTAAGCAAGGTGGTTCGTGATGGTAAATATCGTATTTATGCGGATAAGTTTAATAACCGGGCGGATGCCGAGAGCTACATGGCGACACTTCGAAAAATAGAAAAGTATAAAGATGCTTGGCTGTTCATTAGCCGTTAATAAAAAAGC
Organism: Parabacteroides sp. AF39-10AC; assembly: GCF_003635405.1. Taxonomy (NCBI): domain Bacteria; kingdom Pseudomonadati; phylum Bacteroidota; class Bacteroidia; order Bacteroidales; family Tannerellaceae; genus Parabacteroides; species Parabacteroides sp. AF39-10AC. The sequence continues at coordinate 58,313 of NZ_QTLP01000010.1, forward strand.
CTGATCGAAAGATCAGGCTTTTTTTATGACTTGTCGTCGTTTTGTGGCCGGGGCAGTCTTTTCTTCTTCAACCGTCCTGCCTTTCGTAAGGCTTGGTCCAGAATGTACTGGATTTGGCCATTGGTGCTGCGAAATTCGTCCGCAGCCCAAGCTTCGATAGCTTCCATCATATCAGCGTCCACCCGAAGGATGAAGCTTTTGACAGTATTATCTTTTTTGGCCATATACTAGTATTAATATTAAATTCTTACATTAATGATGTAGGGTCCCGGTATTTACGACAGGTTGCGCTGCCTCGTCAGCGCAAAGGACTACCAACAGGTTGCTAACCATCGCAGCCTTCCGTTCCTCATCCAATTCCACAACATTGTCTTGATCCAGTTTGTTCAAGGCGAGTCGAACCATGCTGACCGCTCCCTCCACGATCCGTTCTCTTGCGGCGATAATGGCTTCCGCTTGCTGGCGGCGTAACATGACTCCGGCGATCTCGGAAGCATACGCTAAGTAATTGATACGAGCTTCCAATACCTCAATGCCTGCTATCGCCAAACGGCTGTTTAATTCCTCCTCCAGTTTTTGAGCGACCTCCCCGTCATCGGATCGTAAGGTGACGGGATCTTTGCTCTCGTTATAATCATAGGCATACATGCCAGCTATCTTACGGATGGCGGCGTCACTTTGTATCTGCACGAAATTCTCATAATTCTGCATTCGTTGGGATAATTCAGAGGATTCTCCCAGTGATATGAATGATTTATTCGAGGAGATACTAATGGACGAAGAATCGATGTCGAACATCGCTTTATAAGTATCCTTGACTTTCCATACCATCACGGCCCCGATCATAACCGGATTACCGACCTTATCGTTAACCTTGATAGGAGGGACATCTAAGTTACGGGCACGTAACGTGATTTTCTTTTTGCTGTAAAGTGGATTGACCCAGAAAAATCCGTTATCAGTAATTGTCCCTTTATATTTTCCGAAAAAGAGCATTACTCGGGCATTGTTGGGCTCGATTTCCATGAATCCCAATAAACAAACCACTAACAGGCAGAGTCCGACGATGCCGGTGATTACGCTCCAAGTCTCGTTGGTGCCTGCGATTAAATAGCAGCAGAGACCCGATAGAGCTAATAGGAGAAAAAGGGCAATAAACCCCGAGATTCTCAGTCCGTTGAATGTCTTTTCGGTTGCTTTCATGATGATTTGTTTTTGATATTAATTTGATATCACAAAATAAGTGATTTTTATGGAGACTGCCAAATATTTTGAGGGATATTATTAGAGTGATCTGTAAATATTTTCATAGCTTTGTCTCATCTAAAAATTATATACTTGGACTTTCAGTTAGACACGAACAATAAGGAGTTTCAGGATGCCTTGCAACTGATCACCCACACTCGCCAGTCTGTTTTCCTGACAGGGAAAGCAGGGACCGGCAAGTCTACTTTTTTGAAGTATATTTGCAATCATACGAAGAAAAAGTATGTGGTGCTGGCTCCTACCGGAATAGCGGCCATAAATGCGGGCGGCGTTACCTTGCATTCCTTTTTCAAGCTCCCTTTTCGGCCGATGTTGCCGGATGATCCGGATTTAAGTTTGTCTCATGGTCGTATCTTTGAGTTTTTTAAGTATCCGAAGGAGAAACGGAAAATTATCGCGGAGGTCGATTTGGTCATCATTGACGAGATATCGATGGTGAGGGCGGATATTATTGATTGTGTAGATCGTATCTTGAGGGTCTATTCCGGTAATATGCGATTGCCTTTTGGCGGAAAGCAGCTATTGTTCGTGGGAGATGTCTTCCAGTTGGAACCGGTTGTTCCGTCGGATCAAAAAGAGATATTGAGTTTGTTCTATGCGAGCCCTTTCTTTTTCTCGGCTCGTGTGTTCAAGGACATTAATTTAGTGCCGATCGAGTTGCAAAAAGTGTATCGCCAGACCGATTCTGTTTTTATCAATATATTGGATCGGATTCGTAATAATGCCGCTAGAAAACAGGAGTTGGATACGTTGAACGGTCGTTATTTTCCGTCTTTCGAGCCTCAGAATGAGGATATGTATATCACGTTGGCCACTCGCCGGGATCAGGTTGATTTTATCAATGAGAAGAAGTTGGCCGAGCTTCCCGGAGAAGAGTACGTCTCCGTGGGAAAGATCGAGGGGGATTTTCCGGAATCCTCACTACCTACCCAGCTGAATTTATCCATCAAGGAACAGGCGCAGGTTATTTTTATCGATAATGATTATGAGCGTCGTTGGGTGAACGGGACGATCGGTATGGTATCGGGTATCGATGAGAATGGAAATGTTTATGTCTTGATGGAGAGCGGTGTAGAGTATTTGGTCGAACCTACCTCATGGCGAAATTATAAATACAAATATAACGAGAAAGAGAAACGGATCGAGGAAGAGATTGTCGGTACGTTCGAACAATTGCCGATTCGTTTGGCTTGGGCGATCACGGTGCATAAGAGTCAAGGCTTGACTTTTAGCCGGGTGGTAGTTGATTTGACCGGAGGGGTATTCGCCGGGGGACAAACCTATGTGGCGTTGAGTCGTTGTACTTCATTGGAAGGATTGGTGCTAAAAAGCAAGATCTCTTCCCGGGATATCTTTATCCGGAAAGAGATCGTAGAATTCAGCCAAATATTCAATAACCAAGCATTAATAGAGAAAAGTATCAAAGAGAGCGAGGCGGAATTGCAATATGGTCGGGCGGCTCAGGGTTTTCGGCAGGGTAATATGAAAGAGGCGGTCGAGGCTTTTGCCGCCGCCGTATCTAAACGGAATGAATTGGATAATCCGATGGTACAACGGCTGCTTCGTTTGAAATTGCAAGCCTTGAATAGTCAAAAGGCACAGATTAAGGCTCTGAGGGAAGAATTGCATTCGCTTCGTGAGACCCAGAAAGAGTATGCGCATGAATATTACTTGATGGGTAACGAGTGCATAACGAAGGCCCATGACGCGAATGCCGCTATTCGTTGTTTTGATAAAGCCTTGAATTTGAATCCGAATTATGTGGAAGCTTGGGTACGCAAAGGGGTTACTTTATTGGATATAGGTGAGGACTACGACGCTCAGGTTTGTTTAAACAAAGCGGTAAAATTAAGTCCGAAATCTTTTAAGGCCCGCTATAACCGTGGAAAATGCCTATTGAAGCTCAAATATTACGATGAAGCTATTCTGGATTTCCAGCAGGCGGTAAGTATCAAACCTAAACATGCGGCTTCCCACGAATATCTGGCGGAGGGTTTCCGGGCGATCGGAGAGGACGAATTAGCCCAGCGGCATCAAGATATAGCGGATGCCTTGCGAGGAGGAGAGGATATATGATGAAATAGAAAAGGCGGGAAAATTTGTTCCCCGCCTTTTTTATGGAGTTATATCTCTTGATTAATTAAAGATGTAACGGATACCAACCTGCATTTTCCAGCATTCAGTATAGATACGGTTATAAGAATAAGTCTCGGTCGGATATTCACCATTGATCTTATACATGGAGAAAATTGGAGTCTTGTTATCATCCATACCTTCATATTTCAAGATACGGCAACCGTTGGAAGAAGATGCGTTCTTCATTACACCCCATTTCGAGTTGATCATATTACCGATATTCATGAAATCAAGGCTCAATTGGAAATGATGTTCGGTTTTACCTGCCTTGAATGAGAAATCTTCCGTTATACGAAGGTCGAAACGATGTACCCAAGGTGCACGTGCGGCATAAGCCTCAGCGTATTCTCCCTTGTGATTCTTTAAATAAGAATCTTGGTCTACGAAGTTCCAGAAAGCGGTTCTATCTGCTTCATTCTTGAATTTGATTTCACTATCATCTTTCGGGATATACATCATATCATTATTGATACCGTCACCATTCATATCATTTGTATAAGCGAAGCTATATCCGGAAGCGGAATAACCGGAATAGAACAGATTTAAGCTTGTTTTTCTGAGCAGACCTTTATGGCGGAAGGGCAGATTATAATTGACCGCTGCGATTACCTTGTCGGGCACTACATACCGTGAACGTTGTACGGTCGCGAAATTCGGTCCGTCTATCGTTAACATTCCCTGCCATGTAGATACAGGGTCGCTACCCGGAAGACCGGAAATTTCTTTGGATTCCGTGTGCGTATAAGCCAACATCATGTTCAAATCCTCTACGGGTTGAGCGTTAATCGTAACATTGGCGGTATAACCATGTCCTTTGGATGTGTTAGTTAATACAACCGCATTCTTACCGGATACATACGTATAATCAGATGGATAAATCAAACGGTTATCCGCTCCGTTAAAATGTTCCCAATTAGACGGGTCCTTGATGTTGATATTCTCAAGGGTTACGGCATTGATGTTCTTGTTATAGATGAACTCGCCGGTTACGGATAATGGGAAGGAAGTTGGGAGCTGATAATCTACAGCCAAGGAGGTTTTCCATATTTGTGGCATCTTGAAGTTGTCCTTTACGCCAGAGATCTTAGAACCGGCAACCGGATTCTCTATCGTGGTAGGAAGGCCGAATTTCTTGATCGCATCGTCTACATTCGTAATCATGCCGCCAGCCAGTTGATCCAGACGGGAATCATGACTTACCGCAATTCCATTCTCATATTTTGTGCCGAATACTACGGCATTTTGTACCATATTCGAGTTTGTCGGCATATTCGTAAAGAATACCAAGGGTAAACGTCCGGTAAATATACCTGTACCACCACGTACTTTTAAGGAATTATCCTTGAACACATCCCAAACGAAACCTACACGAGGGGATATTTGCATTCTAGACTTAGGCCATTTGCCGGTGTCGATATGTTTGCCTCCGAAATCAAGATCGTAGATTGCGTCGTTTCTTTGAAGATCGCTATTGTCGAAAATTAAATCATCGAAACGTATACCATAAGTTAACTTCACGTTCGGGCGAATGTTCCACTCATCCTGTGCGTAGAATCCGATCTGGTTAAAAGTAACCTGAGCTTTCGGGTCGGAAACACCGTTGTAACCGTATGTCCATGCGAACGTTTCAGGAGCGGCACCGTTCAAGAAATCATCTAAGCTGCTGTAACGATAATATCCCGTGCCGTTGCGCATATAAGCATTGCTAGCAAGTTGGTGCTCGAAACTGATACCAGCTGTGATCTTATGGTCGCCGGCAAAGTAAGTGAAGTTATCGATAACACTTGTGATCTTGTTCTTCACGCCGTTGTTGTAAGTAAATAATTCATATCCGGCACTCATATAAGGCTCCATGATTTGGTTACCTTCCGCATCTTTACCTGCCAAGATATCAATGAAGGGGAAAGGGGAAGAGTTGGTTCCGCGCATATCCTCGATATCCGTATAAGTGAAAAGTAACTGATTGGAAATCTTATCAGAGAAGCGACTGTTCAAATCAGCGGATACGGAAGACACTTTATTGTCTTGGGAATACATGCTGTTGGCAAAAGACATGGATTGGTAACCTACACGGCTTGTATTATACAGACGAGAGCCGGAACCACCATCCATAGAGTTAGCGTTGGGAGCGTTCCATGCGGTATTCTTTGTATAGTTGTACCGTACGCTCAATTTATGGCCATTCGTGATATTCCAGTCGATACGACCTAGCAATTTCAAATTCTTTTCGTCTGCGGGGAAGTTCGTGGCTGATCCTGTATCATAACCATATTTATCTCTTAAGAAATCGGATACCTTTTGCATGTCGGAGAGTGTAGTGCGAGATATGTAGTTATTCTCGTCCGGTTGCTCTCCTTCAGTACGAGCTCTCCATTTGATCACTTGTTGCGGTTGTTTTTCCACTTCTACATTGGCGAAGAAGAATAATTTATTCTTGATGATTGGACCGCCGAACGTAGCTCCGTAAATCGTTTTGGATTCCTTAGCACGTGCGCCCAAGTCTTCTCCATCGATTGAGTTTCCTCGCATATTCTGGTTCTGGAAGTAAGTGTAAGCGGAACCTTTGAATGTGTTTGTTCCGGATTTGGTGATAGCGTTGATACCGCCACCAATGAAGTTTGTCTGGCGGACATCGAACGGGGCGATTACCACTTGTACTTCCTCGATAGCGTCCATAGAGATCGGGTTACCGCCTCCGGGAAGATTATCCGAAAGGCCGAAGTTGTTATTAAAGTTCGCTCCATCTACCGTAAAGTTCGTGGAACGGCCATCGCCACCGGCAAAACTCATGTCGGAGGCATAAGGAGAAAGGCGTGCGATATCGGAGATACTACGGTTAATGGTGGGTAAAGAGGTGATCTGTGACGAGGAGATATTGGTTGTCGCACCCGTCTTTTCCGTATTGAACTTCGTTTTCGCCGCTGTGATTACGATCTCGTCCAAGGTCTCGGAAGATTCTTTCAACTTAACATTCAAGTTGTAGTTCTCTCCCAATTGCAGGGTAATGCCGGAATAAACGGCAGATTGATAACCAACGTAAGAGATCGTAACTTTGTATGGACCTCCTGTACGCATACCTTGTAAGGAAAAGCGTCCGTCAACGTTCGTGATCGTACCATAATTTGTCCCAGAAGGTTCGTGAACCGCCAAAACGGTCGCACCAATAACGGGTTCATCTTGAAACATAACTGTTCCACTCATACTGGCTGTTGTTACCTGCGCTTGTGTCGGGATGACAAACAAGAAACTCAGTACAGCTAAAAGGAATAGCGTCTGTAAATGTCTGCTCATAATTTAAAATAGTTAATGTAATAAAAACTTTCGCAAAGTTATGGGTTATTTTTTAATATCATTGTATGTTTCTTATTTAATACTTGTTTCATATTCATGAAGTTGCTGTGACGGGGCGGAATTGAGTAATGTCCTTATTCGGAGATGGATGGCTTGTATTGGCAAAACAAGAAGGTTCTTTATGAAATTTTTAATTTGATGATTCTTAACTAACATTCCCTGTTGGGCGGTGATTTAAAAGAATTATAGACGCTTTTCCTGCATATTGTTGGATTATGGATGTGATTGGTTGAAAATAATAATCTGGAGATCTGTGTGAGGAATGTTAATGCTATGAATATTATATATAGTTTGTGACAAAAAGAGATATCTAATCCCTATCTTTGCGGCGATATACAAAAATGTTATAATTATTTTAAATATAAATACTTCTTGTATGAGGAAAACTTATCTACTTTTAACGTTACTTTTGTTGTGCGTGGGAATATCCATACATGCTCAGGTGACGACGGCGAGTATGAGTGGTAAAGTCACGGATACATCATCGGAAGCGATGATCGGAGTGAATATCAAGGCTACGCATACGCCAACGGGTACCGAATACTACACGATTACCCAGCCGAATGGTTCTTATTCTTTTAACAACCTTCGTATCGGAGGCCCTTATGTGGTAGAGTTCTCTTATATTGGATACAATACGGAGAGCCGGACAGGAATAAACTTGGTTTTGGGTGAGGATCTGAAACTGAATGTAGTAATGCGGGAAGATACCCAAGCTCTCGACGAGGTAGTCGTGGTTGCGGATAAGAACCCCATTATTTCAGGAAGCCGTACAGGTGCGCAGGAAATCATCACTCGTGAGAAGATGGATAAGCTGCCTACGATTAACCGTTCTTTGGACGATTTCGTGAAATTAACTCCGATGAGTAGCGGTAAGAATTTTGGCGGTGTCTCTTACCGTTTTAATAATGTAACGGTGGACGGTGCCTCCTTTAATAACTCGTTTGGTCTGGCTTCTGCTCTTGGAGCTTCCGGTACGGAACCGATTTCTTTGGAGGCGCTCGAGCAGGTACAGGTGATGATCGCTCCTTTTGATGTTCGAAATGGAGGATTCACGGGTGCGGGTATTAACTCCGTAACGAAATCCGGTTCGAATGAGTTTCATGCTTCTGTATATATGTACACGAAGAGTCCGTCTATGATGGGATATCGTGTGAAGGATGAGACGATTGGTGTTTCAGAGTTCTCTAATCACCAATACGGTATCAGTTTATCCGGTCCGATCATTAAGAATAAGTTATTCTTCTTCATCAATGGTGAGATGGATCGCCAGGAGGAACCGATTTCTTATACGACCGCTAATTCTGCGGCGGATGCGACAGTCTTGCAGGGTTTATCTGATTTCTTAGGTGATGAGCTTGGGTATAATCCGGGTAAATTCGACGTGAATAAGACAAATACTCAAGCGGATCGAATCACGGCTCGTTTAGACTGGAATATCAACTCAAATAATGTGTTGAGCTTAAAATATTATTATTTGAAATCGTTTAATACGAATAACCCTTCTACTTCCGGTGCGCCGAATAACGGACGTGGACCGAATGCGTTCGCTATTCCGTTCTCTTCTTCTTTCTACCGGACGAATAATAACTTCAATATTTGGATGGCCGACTTGAATACGACCATTAATGACCGTATGTCTAACTATTTGAAGATCGGTTATTCCCGTTTGCGTGATTATCGCGATATGGATGGCGGTTACTTCCCGCAAGTGGATATCTTGGATGGTGGTAACAATGCTTATACAACTTTCGGAACCGAGGCAAACTCCTATAATAACCAGTTGAACACTGATATCTGGCAGATACAGGATAACTTCTTGATGAATTTTGGCAAACATCAGATTACGGTTGGAACGCAAAGTGACTATCGTGCCTTTAAGAATGGTTTCGCTCAAAACTATCCGGGTTCTTGGGTGTTTAATTCTGTCGATGATTTCAAGTTCAACGTATTGGCTACAAAACAATACATGGCCGCTCATAACGGAAGTGTACAAGGATTTGATATCCGTGAGTTTAATCCGAAAGATTTTGGATTTGGTTCCAATGTGACGGGTATAACGAACTCTTCTTCTACGGGGTATCAATACTATGCGCAAAGATATTCGATGACGGATGATTTTCCATTCGCTGAGATAAATGTATTCCAGTTAGGTTTGTATGCCCAAGATAAGTGGACGGTAAGTGATAAATTGAACTTGACGTTAGGTTTACGTATCGATGTTCCGTTCTTTATGACTGATTTGCAGTCGAATGATAAAGTCGCCGCCGAGACCTATCGGGATGGCATCAAGATCGATGTTTCTAAATATCCGAACGCCAAACCTCAGTTTTCTCCTCGATTCGGTTTTAACTACAAACCGTTTGACGATGAGAATGGAAGCTTACAGATACGTGGTGGTACGGGACTCTTCACGGGTACTCCTCCTTATGTATGGATCAGTAATCAAGCCGGCAATAATGGTGTTCTGTTTGGTGACCTAAATGTTCGGGCGGTAAAGGATAAAAATGACAATATCATTAGCGACGGCAGACCTTCACTAGGTTTCACCGGAAATATGGATACTTATAAACCGGCTGAAGGTAGCGCTACACGTTCGGATATAGCGATTACGGATCCGGACTTTAAATATCCGAGCTTATGGAAAAGTAATATCGCTGCCGATTATAAGTTTGGTGATGGTTGGGTCGCTACCGTAGAGTTGCTGTATTCAAAAGACATTAACGCTATTTATCATGACAATATCGGATTGTATCGGACCGAGCAATTTGTAAATGACGGTGGAGCGGGTAATGCACGTCCATATTATAATGGCTATTATAGCGATAGAGAAGGAAATCAAAAGGCTGCGAATCATGTCGTGATGCTGCGTAATACCAGCAAAGGACATTCGCTTTATACGACCTTCCAGTTGCAGAAAAACTTTGTTGATGGAATCCTGAAGGGATTGTATTTGAATGGATCTTACTCTTTCGGGCAGTCTAGAGGTGTAACAGACGGAACATCGTCTGTGGCGACTTCCGCTTGGAAGTACCGTGCGGCCTTGGACGGAAATGCGGAAGAAGTAGGTTATACGGCAGGTTCTTTTGATGGTCGTTTGTTATTGTCCGCTTCTTACACGGCTAACTGGAGTAAATATGCGGCAACAAGTTTTGGTTTGATTTATCAGCGTTATCGTCCGTTCCGTTATTCTTATTGTTATAATGGTGACGCGAATGGCGATTCTCAGTTCTCCAATGACTTGATGTATATCCCCGCGAATTTTGACGAGGTAAAAGATCATTTGTTACCGGGCGATTTCGATAGCCAAGAAGATGCATGGAAAGCGATGAATGCCTTTATCGAGCAAGATCCTTATTTGAGCAAACATAGAGGTGAGTATGCCGAACGTAACGGTGCTGTCGCTCCGTTTGCGAATCAATTGGATTTGAGCGTTTCTCATGATATAAAGATTTACCAGAAGAATGGTCGCTCACATACTTTGCGCTTTAGTTTCAATATCGCTAACTTCTTGAATTTGTTGAATCGTAATTGGGGTGTGGTACAAACAACCGTTTTGGGTAATCAGCAATATCAGTTCTTGACGATCCCGAAAGGACAAGGCCCGAGTGCGGCGAACAACTATACGTTGAAGTATACGATGGCGAAAGATTTGGACGAAACCTTCAAGGATAATTTGAACGATGTGTCTCGTTGGCAGATGCAATTCGGTATCAAGTATATCTTCTAAAAGAAAAATCTTTCATTAGATAAAATTTAATAATTAGAAGAGGTTCACTATCTTTGTGGACCTCTTTTTTAATTTAATGATATGTGGAATAATCGTATTGAGTTCTTACTCGTTAGTTTCTTTTGTATTTGTTCATTGGCTTTTACCGGTTGCCAAACGAAAAAACAATCGGATCGTTATGTCGTAGTTTTATCAATGGACGGTTTCCGCTCTGATTATCCGTCACGTGCTCATACTCCGACGTTGGATTCTTTGGCGAATGTGGGGGTTCGCTCCACGTTTCGCCCGTGTTATCCCAGCGTGACTTTCCCGAATCATTATAGCATGGCTACCGGATTGCATCCGGATCACCATGGTTTGGTAAATAATTTCTTTTATGACGCGGAGCTTGACAGCTCATACCGGATGGGAAATCTTGATCCGCAATTTTATGGTGGAGAACCTATTTGGAATACGGCGGAACGCCAAGGGGTTCGTACCGCCTCGTTCTATTGGGTAGGTAGTGAGGTGCCTTTAGAGAGTGGCCAGCCTTCAATATGGAAGCCGTTTGATAAATCGGTTCCTTTTTCAGATCGTGCTGATTCCGTGATATCTTGGCTGAAGTTGCCGGAAGATGTGCGTCCTCATTTGATTATGTGGTATATGGAAGAACCGGATGCGATAGGTCATTCCGCTACCCCGGATTCGTCGGCGACCTTGGATGTGGTGGAGAACTTGGATAAAGTCTTGAATCATTTCTTCACGGAAGCCCGTCAGTTGGATATTTTCGATAAGATCGATTTTATCGTTCTTTCGGATCATGGAATGGCCACCTATTATCCCGAGAAATATGTGAACTTGAATGATTATCTACCCCGGGATAGTTTCGATTGTGTTTTTGATGGCGTTCCTACATTATTATATCCCAAGAAAACCTATGTGGATACTGCCTATGCGATTTTACAGAAAGTGCCGAATATAACCGTATGGAAGAAAAACGAGATTCCTGAGAAATTTGTTTACGGAAAGAATCCTCGAGTTAGTGACTTAGTTGTTTCTCCACATATTGGAACGTATGTAGAATTCCGAGAGAAATCATCTCCCCGTTATGCGGCGACACATGGTTACGATAATTTTACGCCGGAGATGGAGGCCATATTCTATGCGGCAGGTCCCTCGTTCAAGAGACATGCGGAGGTCCCGCAAATGGCGAACGTGAACCTTTACTTGATGATTGCCCGTTTATTGAATATACAACCTGCTCCGAATGACGGGGATAGCGCTGTCGTTCAGCGGTTATTTAAATGATAGGACTTTGCCTACTTTCTAAATGGAGATTTACTGCACGGGCCTTGCAGTACTACTGCAAGGCCGGTTGCAGTAATTGATGCCTTATTGATGTGCGCATGTCATCTTACGCATGAAGGCGAGACTGCCTTTGGCTAAGGCATCGGCATTGTATTTAGACGGACGCCACAAAGATACGGCTTCCGCCATACCGGGAACAGAATTGGAGAAATTCTCCAAAACTAAATTACCATTGAAATCGATTTCCTGTAGTCCCCGGAACAAATCATCCCAGCGTACGTTTCCCTCACCCAGCATTCCCCGGTCACTTTCAGTCATGTGAATATGGCGAAGCCGGCTGCCAGCCGCAATAACCGGTTCATAAAAACTCGTCTCTTCTATATTCATATGGAAAGTATCCAGATGCAAAGACAAATTCGGTGCGTTTACGCGTTTGATAAAGCGCAGGACTTCCTCCGCAGAGGTACACATATAACTTTCATAGCGATTGATCGGCTCGATGCCGATCGTGATTCCAGATCGTGCGGCGTATTCGGCAACCTCTGCCCATACCTCACAAAGTGTATTTTCTTCTTCTTGTGTTCGCTGTTTGCCGGAAAAGACCCCGATGCCGGAATGTAAGACACCTCCCAAGTAATCAACCTCCAGTTCGCTCGCTTTATCCAGCGCCTCCTTGATCAGACAAGTCGCTTTCTTGGGATAAAAAGGAATATGCGCTTCTTTGGGAAGATTGAGAGAACAAGTAGCCTTCAATCCGTGTTGTTTCAATTGTCGCTTTACGATTGGAGCATCGAACTCCATGGAAGGAGGCAACAAAATTTCCAGTAAATCAAAACCGGCGGCAGATGCTTGCTGGATAGCGAAAAGACCGGCTTCTGGTGTCCACATAGGTGGTATCCAAGAAAGAATGGAAGCTCCGAAAGTAGGATTCATAATCGTATTGTTTTTATTTCGTTAGGGTTACAAAGTAAGTGTTTTTTTGAAGATTTCATTGCGAAGAAAGTGAAATCCTTCGCAATGAAATATCATAAATGTCATTTAAAAATAAAAGTTGGTACCCGGACAGAAGATAGGGTGGCTGCTGGTATTATCAATTTCAATCTTATTTTCTCTAGCGAGCCAACCGATAGCGGACCATAGATCCGCATCTGTTAGAGCGGATTTTGCTCTCAACGCCTCAAAACTCCAATGTTGGCCATCTGAAAGCAAATTCCAGATAGCTCCTGCATTTAATCCGATCGATCCTTTTGTCATGATAAAATCTGTTTTTATGTTTATGGTATATAGTGCTTATATTGTTATAACAGATAATATCCGGTAAAAGTATGTTGCGTTGAGATAAATAATCTAAAAAACAAAAATCTCTTGATGCGTTGAATTTTATTCCTTGAAGTCAGTGAATATGGATTCATCGTATACATTGTGTTCCTTTTTATCGTGGAATGGATACCATACTTGGGCAAAGAACGGATTTCCTTTAGCGATCTCGTCGTAATTCCAAGGGAGAGGTAAACATTCCGGGCACCAATGGCCTCCTAATAATACTAATGTGGGAGAGGCCTTAAAACGGTGACCGAATTGGCACTCCCAATCGAGTGGAGTCGATAAATCTCCTTTTGTCATGGCCGGTGACAAGCATTTTCCTCCCCTGAATTCTGCGGCTTTACGCATATCCTCGATATCCCATTCCGATTTAGGCTTACTTTCATCATAACCATGATCCAGAAAGACGGGTGTTTCGGAGGGGCGTTCTGTCCGGATCTTATCCCAACCCGGGATTGCTTGCCAATCCTCATACGAGCCAAAATATGCGGATATACGATCTTGGTGTCTGTTCTTGATCCAGTTACGAGTTCCCAGTCCCGGCTTTTTAGCGATGGCTCCCATACCCAGTTTTATGAAGATAGGAGGGACGATCTTTGCTAGGTGGAAATACCAAGGGACTTGGCTGGCCATCCATTTAAAATAATCGTCGCAAGTTTGGTTACTGCGGAAATGCAGATATCCTTCCAATAGATCTGAATCGGTATACCATTGTCCGTGGAAATTACGGATAGCGAACCAGTTCGGTTCGAATATTTTCTCTGGGGCGGGACAGCCAATCGCTTTTAACAATTTACTCTCAAACTCATAATTCGTCAGGCGGAAAGACGGGCCGCTACTAATATTATAGAAACGGTTCCAAAACTCATCCGGCACCTCCTCCTCGCATACATTCGCTAGTAAGCGACCGGAATCCTCGGCGGTAGCCCATTCCAGCACGCCGTCTAGCGGTACGTGGAATGTGATTGGGTCCGAACCTTTGAATAATAATTCGGGGCATAAGATACCGGTTTGGCGAAGGCACGCCCAATGTTTAATACCCGACTCCACGAAAATACGTTCGGCTATTGTCTTTGAGATGGCATAATGATCATAGACACTTATATTGATCGGATCTCCCGTACGTCCCCAATGAACAGGTGCGTTACGGTGGCCGGTTTGCGCCACGGAGCCGATATAGACTACCTTGATCCGGTCAGAGTTCGGTTGTGCTTTTACGGCATCCACGATATATTGGGCGGCGGTCGTGTTTACTTTCAAGGTTTTTTTAGGGAAATAATCCGCTGCCGGGGAAACCATTCCACCTACATGCAATACGTAGTCCGCCCCCATTACTCCATTTAAGACATCTTGATAATTTGTCAAGTCTCCCCAAACGATACGGATCCCTGCCATGGCCTCATATGCGGCTAATTTCTCTTTATTGATTTTGCTTGGACGAGCCAAAAGTGTTATATTAAAACGATCTAGCCGCTTGGACAACTCGACCAATCCGGCATGCCCCATCGTCCCGGTGGCTCCGGTCAGAAAGACGGTCTTTTTACTTTTCATGATATAATTTAGTGTATAATAAAAGACTTAGGATACTATCGGGTAGCGAAGGTATATAAAAAAAAACTCCCAACCAATAGATTGAGAGCTTTTGTAGTGGATACGAGAATCGAACTCGTATTACATGCGTGAGAGGCATGTGTCCTAACCGTTAGACGAATCCACCATTTAGGTGTCATTGTTTTTGTTTGACGATGCAAAGGTAGATATATTTTTTAATTCTGCAATAGTTGAACCGAGTTTTTTTGAAGAAAAAGTGTGTTTTTTATCAAAATGCCAAGAAAACGGGGAGAATACCACTAAAAGGCGTTAAAAGTAGTTGCGATTTCATTGTTTTTTCATTGTCGGTACTGTTTATTTATTCTACCTTTGCCATCTGTAATTGAACAAAATAGTATTGAACATTACTAATACCAGTTTAATAAACAACTAATATTATGGCAGAACTTAAAGAAAAACTTTTCTCAGAATTCGCTCCTGTGTCTACTGAAGAGTGGATGGCGAAGATAACGGCCGACCTGAAAGGGGTACCGTTTGAGAAAAAGCTTGTTTGGAAGACAGGCGAAGGATTTAATGTAAATCCTTTCTATCGTGCAGAAGACATCGAGGGTTTAAAGACTACAGAGTCTCTTCCCGGTGAATTCCCTTATGTTCGTGGAACGAAGAAAGACAACGATTGGAAGGTACGCCAGAACATTGAAGTTTGCTGCTTCAAGGGTGCTAACGAGAAAGCACTTGACCTTTTGACGAAAGGTGTTACTTCTCTTGGGTTCATCATCAAAGGTGATGAGGTGAACGAGGAGAATATAGCTACTTTATTAGAAGGTATTTGTCCGGCTTCCGTAGAATTGAACTTCAACACTTGCAACTGCAAAGCGGAGAAGTTGATCGGTATCTTGGCTGACTACTTCAAAGGCAAGGGTGTCGACGCAGAGAAGTGCTACGGTTCTGTAAACTATGACGCTTTCAAGAAACCTTTAGTAAAAGGTAAAGAAAACAGTGAGTGGGTAGAAGGTGCCGCAGCTGTGCTCAAAGCTGGACAGGCTTTGCCTAACTACCGTGTATTGGCTGTAAATGCGTTCCTTTTCAACAATGCTGGCGCTTACATTTCTCAGGAATTAGGTTACGCCTTGGCTTGGGGTAACGAATTGATGGCAAAACTTACCGAGGCTGGTTTCACCGCTGACGAGGTTGCCAAGAAAATCAAATTCAATTTAGGTATCAGCTCTAACTACTTCATGGAAATCGCTAAGTTCCGTGCGGCTCGTTGGTTGTGGGCCGAGATCGTAGCCGCTTATAAGCCGGCCTGCGAATGCGCTTGCAAGATGGTTGCTCACGCACAGACTTCAGAGTGGAACATGACGGTTTACGATGCTCACGTAAACTTGCTTCGTTCTCAAACTGAGGCTATGTCTGCCGCTCTTGCCGGCGTAGACTCTATCACGGTTCGCCCGTTTGATAAGATTTACCAGACTCCAGACGATTTCTCCGAGCGTATCGCACGTAACCAACAATTATTATTGAAGGAAGAGTGCCACTTGGATAAGGTCGTTGACCCGTCTGCCGGTTCTTATTATGTAGAGGTATTGACGAATTCCTTGGCTGATGTCGCTTGGAAGTTGTTCTTGGAGGTTGAGGAAAAAGGAGGATTCTCCGTTGCCGTGAACGCAGGTGAGATCCAGAATGCCGTTAACGCTTCGAATGTAGCTCGTAAGAAAGCGGTTGCTACCCGTCGTGAGATATTGTTGGGTTCTAACCAGTATCCTAACTTCACGGAAGTAGCTGCCGATAAGATTCAAGAAAAAGGTTCTTGCTGTTGTGGCGGTGGTCATTGCGGTGAGGCAACGATCCCGGCTCTAGATTTCTCTCGCGGCGCTTCTGAATTCGAGGCTTTGCGTATGACGACAGAGAAGAGTGGCAAGACTCCGAAGGTATTTATGTTGACGATAGGTAACTTGGCGATGCGTTTGGCTCGTTCACAGTTCTCCGCTAACTTCTTCGGTTGTGCCGGATATAAGATAATTGATAACTTAGGCTTCGATACGGTTGAGGCTGGTGTTGAGGCTGCTGTCAAGGCTGGTGCCGAGATCGTGGTTCTTTGCTCTAGTGATGACGAGTATGCTGAATTCGCTCCTGCCGCTTACAAGGCTTTGGCCGGACGTGCCGAATTCGTTGTAGCCGGAGCTCCTGCTTGCGCGGACGACTTGAAGGCTCAAGGTATCGACCAGTTCGTAAATGTAAAGAGCAATGTGCTTGAGACATTGAAAGCATTCAACGCTAAATTAGGAATCGCTTAAGTATAAACAATTATGAGACCAAATTTTAAAAACATAGATATAAAGAATGCCGGATTCGCAGCTACAAACGCTGCCGAATGGGCAAAAGCCAATGGTATCGAGCCCAATTGGAAAACACCCGAGCATATCGAGGTGAAACCTGTATATACAAAAGAAGACTTGGAGGGTATGGAGCACTTGAACTATGCTTCTGGTTTGCCTCCTTATCTACGTGGCCCGTACAGCGGTATGTACGCTATGCGTCCTTGGACAATCCGTCAGTACGCAGGTTTCTCTACCGCTGAGGAGTCTAACGCTTTCTATCGCCGTAACTTGGCTTCCGGTCAGAAAGGTTTGTCCGTTGCGTTCGACCTTCCGACTCACCGTGGTTACGATGCCGACAACGAACGTGTGGTTGGTGATGTAGGTAAAGCGGGTGTATCTATCTGTTCCTTGGAGAACATGAAAGTGTTGTTCGATGGTATTCCTTTGAACAAGATGTCTGTTTCCATGACCATGAATGGTGGTGTGCTTCCGGTATTGGCATTCTATATCAACGCAGGTTTGGAGCAAGGTGCTAAGTTGGAGGAAATGGCCGGTACGATCCAGAACGATATCTTGAAAGAGTTCATGGTACGTAATACCTATATCTATCCGCCTGAGTTCTCCATGAAGATTATCGCTGATATCTTCGAGTACACCTCTCAGAAGATGCCGAAGTTCAACTCTATCTCTATCTCCGGTTATCATATGCAGGAGGCTGGTGCTACGGCTGATATCGAGATGGCTTATACGTTGTGCGACGGTATGGAATATCTTCGTGCCGGTATCAACGCCGGTATCGATGTGGATGCGTTCGCTCCCCGTTTGTCATTCTTCTGGGCTATCGGTGTAAATCACTTCATGGAGATCGCCAAGATGCGTGCGGCTCGTATGTTGTGGGCGAAGATCGTGAAGAGCTTCGGCGCTAAGAACCCGAAATCATTGGCATTGCGTACACATAGCCAGACTTCCGGTTGGTCATTGACCGAGCAAGATCCGTTCAATAACGTAGGACGTACTTGTATCGAGGCTATGGCCGCTACATTAGGACATACACAATCTTTGCATACGAACGCATTGGATGAGGCGATCGCTTTGCCGACCGACTTCTCTGCTCGTATCGCTCGTAATACACAGATTTACATTCAGGAAGAGACTAAGATCTGTAAGGAGATCGACCCGTGGGCTGGTTCTTACTATGTAGAGTCTTTGACGAATGAGTTGGTACATAAAGGTTGGGCATTGATCCAAGAGATCGAGAGCATGGGTGGTATGGCGAAAGCCATCGAGACAGGTCTTCCTAAGATGCGTATCGAGGAAGCTGCCGCTCGTACACAGGCTCGTATCGACTCTGGTGTTCAGACCATCGTTGGTGTTAACAAATATCGTTTGCCGAAGGAAGATCCGATCGATATCCTAGAGATCGATAATACAGCCGTACGTAACGAGCAGATCGCCGCTTTGAAGGAGTTGCGTGCTAACCGTGACGAAGCCGCTGTTCAAAAAGCTTTGGCTGATATCACGGAGTGCGTGAAGACGAAGAAGGGCAACTTATTAGAGTTGGCTGTTAAGGCTGCCGGCTTGCGTGCGTCATTGGGAGAGATCTCCGATGCTTGCGAGGTGGTTGTAGGTCGTTATAAAGCAATCATTAGAACTATTTCAGGCGTGTATTCATCAGAAACTAAGAAAGACGCAGACTTCCAGAAAGCTTGCGAGCTTTGCGAGCAATTCGCTAAGAAAGAAGGCCGTCAGCCTCGTATCATGATCGCTAAGATGGGTCAGGACGGACACGACCGTGGCGCTAAGGTTGTCGCTACTGGTTATGCGGACTGTGGTTTCGACGTAGATATGGGACCGTTGTTCCAGACTCCGGCCGAGGCTGCCCGTCAAGCTGTGGAGAACGACGTTCACGTAATGGGCGTTTCTTCTTTGGCCGCTGGTCATAAGACGTTGGTTCCGCAGGTTATCGAGGAGTTGAAGAAACTAGGTCGCGAGGACATCATCGTTATTGCTGGAGGTGTAATCCCGGCTCAAGACTATGATTTCTTGTATAAGGCTGGCGTTGCCGCTATCTTTGGCCCGGGTACTTCCGTATCGAAGGCAGCTTGCCAGATCCTTGAGATCTTGTTAGGCGAATAAATAGAGTTTAGGCCTTACGGTTTTTAAATAAAGAGAGGCTGGACAATTGATTTTGTCCGGCCTTTTTTAGTATTGTATGCGGGTTTATGTACTTTTGTAGCGATTATTCAATTAAAAAGGGAAAGAATCATGGGAATCGTTATAGGTATAGATGTGGGAGGTAGCACGACCAAGATCGTCGGCGTGGAGGATAAGAAGATCAAGAACCCGATGTTCGTGAAAGCTACCGATCCGGTAACCTCTTTATTCGGGGCCTTCGGTAAATATATTTATGATAATAACATCTCGCTCTCGAATATAGAGAAAGTGATCTTGACAGGTGTAGGTAGTGCTTATATCGATCAACCTTTATATGGCTTACCAACTGCGAAGACGGATGAGTTCCTTGCGAATGGGCTAGGGGCGCAATATAATACGGGACTGGACAGTCTATTGGTGGTCAGCATGGGAACGGGTACCTCCTTTGTCAAGGTACAAGGCTCCACGATCGAGCATATCGGGGGATTGGGTATCGGTGGCGGAACCATCCTCGGCTTGTCTAAGCTATTATTGAAAACGCATGACTTTCACCAAATAGCGTCTTTGGCCGAGCACGGTTCCTTGAATGATATCGACTTGCATATCCGGGATATTACGCCGCATCCGTTACCCGGCCTGCCGCTGGACGTGACAGCCTCTATTTTCGGAAAAGTGGACGCGAACGCTAAGGTTGAGGATATCGCTCTCGGTATCGTTCATATGGTCTTGCAGACCATCGGGCAAGGAGCTGTTTTCGCCTCGTTAAATGGCGATATCAAGAATATCGTATTGATCGGTAACCTAACTCGCTTGCCACAATGCCCGGATATTTTCCCCCGTCTGGAGGAGATGTGCGATGTCCATTTCAAGATACCGGAGTATGCCGAGTATCGCACGGCTATCGGGGCGGCTTTATGCTATATCAGGAACCGGGAATATAAGGATATTTTTTGTGGAAAGTGTTAGGCTACATCAAAACTTTATGTATCTTTGCTACATGCTTTGTTCCCTTTCGGCAATCGCCGGATAGGGATTAAAAGGGAATCGGGTGAGAATCCCGGACAGTCCCGCTGCTGTAAGCTTCATAAACGGGTTGAGCAATACTGTTGCCACTGTTCATTCAAGTGAATGGGAAGGCGCTTAAGACCGGAAGTAAGTCAGAAGACCTGCAAGGCGTGTATATTTTCGACGGCTTCGAGGAAAGGCCGGAAGAGAACGCAAGAACCGTATCCGGTTTTTACTATTCTTTATCCAAGGTTTTCTTATCAAGTCGTCTCATGGTTTCGGATAATTATTTTGCCATAATAATTAGGGAAAGAAGCATGAATCTGACCGACGGGATGAGCTCCGTGTGTAAGATGCATGCTTTCTTTGCGTTTAAAGGACTGGGGTATTCCGTGAACACTCTATAGAGAATATTTGTTTATTATTAGAAAAGTGCGTTTATTTGCAACGAGTAATTAACAAAAGAAGTATGAATATGAAGAAAATTGTGGGACTTGTTATGGTTGCCTTGCTAGCGTTGATGGCGCTTCCGGCGAACGCTCAGCTTAAATTCGGTATCAAGGGAGGTGTGAATATATCGTCTGTTCATTTCAACTCGGACGTGTTGAAAGCGGATAACGTAACCGGCTTCCAAGTGGGTCCGATGATCGAGACGACCTTACCGTTGGTGGGTGTCGGGATCGATGCGGCAGTGTTGTATTCGCAAAAGGGTTTGGAAACGACCTCGGCTGGCGGGGTGAAGACTTCGATGAAGACGGATTATATCGATGTTCCGGTCAACTTGAAATGGAAATTCGGCTTACCGATCGTCAAGGCGTATCTGGCAGCCGGTCCGTATATCGGTTTCCGTGTAGGCGGTGATAAGTTTTGGGATATCCCGGGTTCCGTAGCGGATCAGGTGAAGGCGAAGAATTTCAGCGCAGGTCTTAACTTCGGTGCCGGCGTGGAACTGATCAGCCACTTGCAGGTGGGTTTCAATTATGGTCTGGGACTGACTGATAACTATAGTATTGAGAAGGTGAACCTCTCCGACGGTGCCGGAAAGAACCGTGGATGGTCTATCACGGCAGCGATCTTGTTCTAAATAGGTGAAAATAAAATGAGAGAGGCTGGGCTTTAGAAGTCCGGCCTTTTTTGTTATTTTTGGGCTCGTAATGAAACACCTGTTTGAATGAAATACGCGGACGTCATACTTCCCCTTCCTTTGGAGAATAGCTATACCTATCGGATACCCGAAGATCTGGAGAGAGCCGTGACTCCCGGTTGCCGGGTGATCGTGCATTTCGGGAAGAAACGATATTATACGGCTATCGTCATGGAGGTACACGACCGGGAACCGGTATCCGATTTTGAGACGAAGGAGATCTACGCTTTGCTGGATGCCACGCCGGTGCTCCGCCGTCCGCAACTCCGTTTCTGGAAATGGATATCTTCTTATTATATATGTAAGCTGGGCGACGTGTATAAGGCGGCCTTGCCTTCCGGCTTAAAGTTGGAAAGCGAGACGGCGGTTACTTATAATGAGGATTTCGAGGCCACCGCCCCCTTGCGCCCGAACGAGCAAGCGGTACTGGATGCTTTTAGCGGGGTTTTGAAATTGACGATCTCGGAGTTGGAGAAGAAGACCGGTCTTCGAAATGTTGTCCCGATCGTCTCTTCCTTGATGGTGAAAGGGGCGGTCGAGGTGAGCGAGGAGCTAAAGCGAGGATTCGTTCCCAAGACACAGGCGTTTATCCGTTTGGCCGAGGCTTACCGGGATGAGACGAAATTACAGGCGGTGTTCGAGGATTTGAAACGAGCGAAGAAGCAAGAGCTTCTGCTGGTCAGCTTCTTGGATTTAAGCCATACCTTGAATCCCGCTTTATCGAAGGAGCTTTCCAAGAAAGAGCTATTGGAACGCAGTGGTTATACCTCTGCGGTATTGGAGGGGCTGCTGAAACGGGGTATCTTGGAGAGTTACGAGAAAGAGGTGGGTCGTTTGCAAGTATCTGTCTGCCGCTTGCAAGAGCCGAATCCGCTCAGTCCGGCGCAAGAGAAAGCCTATGGAGAGATCCATGAGGCTTTCAAGACGAAAGAGGTCTGCTTGCTTCATGGCGTGACTTCCAGTGGTAAGACCGAGATATACGTCCGTTTGATCCATGAGGTCTTGCGGCTGGGGCGGCAGGTTTTATATATGTTGCCGGAGATCGCTATCACGACCCAGATCACGGAACGGCTGGCGAAATTATTCGGGGATAAGCTATTGGTCTACCACTCTAAGTTCTCGGATAACGAGCGGGTGGAAGTTTGGAATAAGCTATTGCATAACGACGAGCCTATGCTGGTATTGGGGGTCCGTTCGTCCCTCTTCCTTCCGTTTAAGGACTTGGGCTTGATTATCGTGGACGAGGAGCATGAGAATACGTATAAGCAGCAGGACCCGGCACCCCGTTACCATGCCCGTAACGCTGCCATCGTCTTGGCGGGTATGCACGGCGGTAAGACCTTATTGGGTTCCGCCACTCCCTCCATCGATTCTTATTTCAACGCTACGGCGGGGAAATACGGTCTGGTTGAGTTATCTACCCGCTACGGTGATTGCTTGATGCCGGAGATTATTACGGTGGACGTGAAGGAGCTAAAGCGCAAGAAGATCATGAAAGATACCCTTTTCTCCCCTCTGTTGGTGGAGAAGGTGCGGGAGGCCCTATCCCGGGGCGAGCAGGCGATCCTATTCCAGAACCGCCGGGGATTCGCCCCGATGATCGAGTGCCGAGGGTGCGGGTGGGTGCCTCGTTGCGTGAATTGCGACGTTAGCCTTACCTACCACAAGGCGCATAATCAGCTGGTTTGCCATTATTGCGGTTATACCTACCGCTTGCCGCAGGTATGTCCCGAGTGTAAGGGGACGGAGTTCAAGATGCAAGGCTTCGGTACGGAGAAGGTAGAGGAGGAGATCGCTGGGCAATTCCCAGCGGCGAAGGTGGAGCGGCTGGATTTCGATACGGCCCGTACCCGCACGGCTTACGAGCGGATCATCTCGGATTTCGAGAAGGGGAAGACACAAATCTTGATTGGTACCCAGATGTTGTCGAAGGGATTGGATTTCGGGAATGTCAGCGTGGTCGGAATCCTGAGTGCCGATAGCCTGATGAATTTCCCTGACTTCCGGGCGCACGAGCGGGCTTATCAATTGATGGTACAGGTTAGCGGACGTGCCGGACGACGGGATAAGCGGGGTACGGTGATCTTGCAGACTACTCAGCCGGAGCATCCTTTGATCCGTATGGTGCAGCATTTTGCTTATAAGGAAATGGTGAGCTTGCAATTGAGCGAGCGTAGTATGTTCCGTTACCCGCCTTACTACCGTTTGATCGTCTTGATCCTTCGAAGTCGGAATGAGGAGGCTTTGCAGGAAATGTCTGCTTTATACGCCGAGAAACTTCGTGCTCGTTTGGGTGAGCGGGTGTTGGGGCCGGTTACGCCGCCTATCACTCGGGTACAGACGCTTCATATCAAGAAGATCGTCTTGAAGATCGAGATATCCGCCGGGATCGCTCCGCTTCGTGAGATATTGGAGGGGATTCATGCGGAGATGCAGGGATATGCGCTATTTAAGCAGTTGTTGGTTCATTATGATGTGGACCCGGCTTGAGAATTGAAAATGGAGAATTGAGAATTGAAAATTGAAAATTAAAGGAAAGGAGCTTAGGGATGAAGGAGGAAAAGATACGGTTGTTGTTTGTGTGTTTGGGAAATATATGCCGTTCCCCTTCGGCGGAGGCGGTAATGAAGAAGTTGGTGAAGGATGCGGGGCTGGAAGCTCGGATCGAGATCGATTCCGCCGGGATCACCGGCTATCATGAGGGAGACCGGGCAGATTCAAGGATGCGGGCGCATGCGGCTCGCAGGGGATATTCGTTGGATTCGATCTCCCGTCCGGTACGTCAGTGGGACTTCCATGACTTCGATTTGATTATCGGCATGGACGACCAAAATATAACGGATTTGAAACGGATGGCTCCCGATCTGGAATCCGTCGCTAAGATACATCGGATGACCGAGTTCTCCCGGAATAAGTTGTACGATCACGTCCCGGATCCTTATTATAGCGGTGCCGAGGGCTTCGAGCTGGTCTTGGATCTATTGGAAGACGCTTGCGCCGGGTTGTTGGAATATTGCCGATTATTACGATGCCCATCGTAAGGTTGCTAGAATGCCCATTGTAAGATGCTTATAACTGCGATTATAAGAACCTTACAATAGGCATTATGGTTCTGTGCCGATGGCTGTATGCCTATCTGCTTGATAATTATTGTTTTTTCAAGTCCGGATAGCTGATTCGGGTATGGAACATGGTTTTCAGTTTGTCTACGAATACGCTCTTTATGGTCTCCACGTCCTTGAAGGTCAGCGGAGCGCTCTTTAGCAAGCCGTCGGCGATCTGCCCGTCGATGATCTTGTTCACCAAGGCGCTGATACTCTCTTCGGTATGTTCCTTCAAGCTGCGGGAGGCGGCTTCCACGGAATCGGCCATCATCAGTACGGCGGTCTCCTTCGAGAAGGGATTCGGGCCGGGGTAGGTGAATAGCTCGTCGTTAATCGGCTTGTCCGGGTATTGGTTCTTGAAAGAGTTGTAAAAATACTTCGCCTTGCCACGCCCGTGGTGCGTACGGATGAAGCTGATAACCGCCTTGGGTAACAGGGCCTTCTCGGCGATCTTCACGCCCTTGGTGACGTGGCTGATGATGATCTGCGCGCTTTGGTCGAACGATAACTGGTTATGCGGGTTCACGCTCGATTGGTTCTCGGTGAAGAAGACGGGGTTGCTCATCTTCCCGATGTCGTGATAAAGGGCGCCGGTACGTACCAGTTGGGCGTTGGCGCCGATCTTGGCGGCCGCCTCGGAAGCGAGGATGGATACCTGCAAGGAGTGCTGGAACGTGCCCGGGCAAGTCTCGCTAAGCTTTTTCAAGATCGGGTTGTTGATGTTGGACAGTTCCACCAAGGTGATGTCCGATACGTAGCCGAACGTCTTCTCCAGCATATATACCAATACGTAGGTGAACATGACGAGGATGAAGTTGATGCCGAAATAGAGCATCATCATCCAGTTGATCTTATTCAGGTTCGCCTCTTGGAACAACGTGAGGCTCATGTAGCAGATGGCGTACGAGAGGAAGATGAAGAATGCGCACCGGATCAGTTGCGAACGTTCGCTCAGGTTTCTCAGGCTGAACGTCACGACCATGCCCGCTATGGTTTGTAGCAACAGGAACTCATGCGGGAAAGGTACCATCAACGAGCAGATCAGCACGATGATAAGGTGCGTGAAAAGCGCCGTCCGGGAATCGAAGAAGGTACGTACTACGATCGGTACGATGGCGAACGGCAATATATATACGTTGAATAATGCGTAGGTAACACATAGTTCCGTAAGGATGCAACTCACGAATATGCAGAGGATCAAGAATAGTACGTTCTTCCGGTTGTGGAATATCTTCAAGCGGAAAGACCATAGGTAGAGCCAGAAACAGAACATTAGCCCGAAGACGAGCACGAATTGTCCGGCCAATATGATGCCTTGCGTCTGCGTGCCCCCGGTCTTGGCCTCGTGTATGGCCTTTAGGGAACGGAGCACGTTGTAGGTATGGTTGTCGATGATCTCGCCCCGGTCTACGATACGTTCTCCGGCTTGTACCATGCCGTTGGCGATCGATACGCCCTGTAGCATATCCTCCTTGATCTTGTCGGACATGTCAGCGGCATAGGATATGTTCTCGGTGAGGTAGTTATTGATGTCACACGATTGCAGGATGGATTTGTCCAGCCGTGACGGGCAGTTGTTGATAATGAACTCGTAGGCGGTGCGCACGGTGAAGAAGTCGCTCACGTAGCGGGGCTGTGCGACGGCGTTCTCCAAGAGGTTGACACGTGAGTATTCCTCTTTCCGTAGCTCGTCCAGATCCTGCGATGAGATGATACCGTTCTTGTATAAGTTAATTAGACTGCTCTCGATGTACTGCATGTAAGCGGGGGATACTTTGCTTCGCAGGCTATTGTCGTTATTGTAGTTGGTGCGCAGTTTCTCGACCTCTTCCTTCTGGATGCCGGGGTTCATGCGGTAATAAGGCTCGAACTTACGGAGTACGCTGTCTTTCTCCGCTTTTACCTCGTCGTCGGTCTTGTAGATCGGGAAATCGCTCGGGGCGGTGAGCAATCCGTACCTCCAAGGCTTGCCTTCATAGAACTGATAACGGAATTTTCCCTCCCGGGGGAAGAAGTAGGCGATAAGTAACGCGGTCACCACGAAGTAGACCACGGTCGGTATATTGTAATTCTTTTGTTTCATATAGATTCCTTTTAGCGTCCGAAATATACGTAAAAAACTTCACTAAGCGGAAAAAAAGGCGTACTTTTGCCGCATTATTATAGAATGTAAGTATTATGACTCAAAGAAAAGTAAGAGTACGCTTTGCGCCTAGTCCTACGGGGGCGCTGCATATCGGAGGTGTCCGCACGGCTTTATACAACTATTTATTCGCTAAACAGAATGGCGGTGATATGATTCTCCGTATCGAGGATACGGATTCCCAACGCTTCGTTCCCGGGGCGGAAGACTATATCATCGAGGCCTTGACTTGGCTAGGTATCAAGTTCGACGAGGGCGTGAGCTTCGGCGGCAACTACGGCCCGTATCGCCAGAGCGAGCGTCGTGAGATCTACAAGAAGTATGTCGATCAATTGCTGAACGATGGCCATGCTTATATAGCGTTCGATACGCCTGCCGAGTTGGAGGAGAAACGGAAGGAGATCGCCAATTTCCAATACGACGCCTCTACCCGTTCGCTAATGCGCAACTCGTTGACACTTTCCCCTGAAGAGGTTCAGAACCTAATCGAGTCCAGTCATCAGTATGTGGTTCGTGCTAAGATCGAGCCGAATGAGGATATCCATGTGAATGACTTGATCCGTGGCGAGGTCGTTATCAACTCCTCTATCTTGGATGATAAAGTATTATATAAATCGGCTGACCAATTGCCTACTTACCACTTGGCGAATATCGTTGACGACCATTTAATGGAGGTTACCCATGTGATCCGTGGTGAGGAGTGGTTGCCGAGCGCGCCGCTTCACGTATTATTATATCGTTTCTTCGGTTGGGAAGATACGATGCCTAGTTTCGCCCACCTGTCGTTGCTGTTGAAACCGGAAGGTAATGGTAAGTTGAGCAAGCGTGACGGCGATCGTCTGGGCTTCCCTGTATTCCCCTTGGAATGGCACGATCCGAAGACGGGTGATGTCTCATCGGGCTATCGTGAGAGTGGCTACTTCCCCGAGGCTGTCGTAAACTTCCTCGCTTTGCTGGGCTGGAATCCGGGTAATGATCAAGAGGTGATGAGCATGGATGATTTGATCCGTTTGTTCGACCTGTCTCGTTGCAGCAAGAGCGGTGCTAAGTTCGATTATGAGAAAGGCAGATGGTTTAACCACCACTATTTGCTGGAGAAGAGTAATGTGGAGATCGCAGACCTATTCTTGCCGATCGTGGAAAGCCATGGTATCCAGACTACCCATGCTTATGTAGAGAAAGTAGTCGGTATGATGAAAGGCCGTGTCAATTTCGTGAGTGAGTTATGGGATCTTTGCTCTTTCTTCTTTATCGCCCCGACGGAGTACGATGAGAAAACCCGCAAGAAACGCTGGAAAGAGGATTCCGCTGTTCAATTGGGTGAGTTTATCGAACAACTGCGTGCCCGTGAGCCGTTCGACGTAGAAGGTACCGAGAACGAGTGCAAGGCTTGGATCGAGAGCAAGGGATATCATTTGGGGAATATCATGAACGCCGCCCGTCTGGCCTTGGTTGGCGAGGGTAAGGGCCCCGGTATCTTTGATATCACCGAGGCTTTGGGTAAAGAGGAGTCTATCCGCCGTATCCAACGGGCTATCGAGATATTAAAATAATCATGTACAGTTTAGCAATACATCTCTACGCTTTTGTAGTCGCTTTGATCTCGCCTTTCCATAAAAAGGCGAGACTGATGCGATTCGGGCAATGGAAAACAAATTCCATACTTCGTGAGAAGATCGACCGGAACGCTAAATACATCTGGTTCCATGCCTCCTCGCTGGGCGAGTTCGAGCAAGGGCGCCCTATGATCGAGAAGATCAAGGCGGAACATCCGGAGTATAAGGTGTTGCTGACTTTCTTTTCTCCCTCTGGCTATGAGGTACGGAAGAATTACAAGGGAGCGGACGTGATCTGCTACCTTCCTTTCGATACGCCTTTCCGGGTGAAGAAGTTCCTGAATTTGGCGAACCCGGCGATCGCCATATTTATCAAGTACGAGTTTTGGGGGAACTATTTGCGTGAGTTGCGGAAGCGGGGAATACCGGTTTATATCATTTCCGCTATATTCCGCCCCGACCAGCTATTTTTCCAATGGTTCGGAAAGCCGTACCGGAAGATGCTATCTTATTTTAATCATCTTTTTGTTCAGGACGAGCGTTCGATGAAACTCTTGAACGAGTTCGGTATCACGAATGTGACGGTGACCGGCGATACCCGTTTTGATCGGGTGTTGGATGTCCGTAAGCAAGCTCGTGAGCTTCCGTTTATCAAACGTTTCTTGGAAAGCAAGGAGGGTAAGAGGCCGATCGTGATGGTGGCCGGCAGTTCATGGCCTCAAGACGAGGCGATCTTTATCCCTTATTTCCATGAGCATCCGGAGATGAAGTTGATTATCGCCCCGCATGAGATTCACCGGGAACATCTCCTTTCTATCGAGGCGATGCTAAAACGTCCGTCCGTCCGTCTATCGGAGGCGCATGAGGATGATCTGGCCGATAAGGATTGCTTGATCATCGACAGTTTCGGACTCTTATCTTCCATTTATCGCTATGGACAGATCGCTTATATCGGTGGTGGTTTCGGAGCGGGTATCCACAACACGTTGGAAGCCGCCGTTTATGGGATGCCGGTCTTATTCGGCCCGAGATACCATAAGTTTAAGGAGGCGAAGGATCTGATCGCCGTAGGTGGTGGTTTCTCCATCACAGACGATTCCTCTTTCCGAACGAAGATGGACGAGTTATTGACCGACCCGACAGCCTTGGAAACCTCCGGGCAAGCTGCCGGTGATTTTGTGAAAAACAGTGTAGGAGCGACGGATCAAATCTTGCGGCAAATCCATATCCGTTAATAGATAAAGCCGGGTTTGCTATTCGAGTGATTGTATGCCCAGACTCTTTTGATATAGCAATGGAATACGGATGAGATAGATGTACGGATTGGTAATTGAACGATTCGCGTTGTCTATCTCATCCGTATTTTATTTTAATCCTCTTCAGCGAACATCGGGTCCCAAGCGGGAAGGCGAGTCGGTGTTTGTTTCAAGATCTCTTTTACTTGATCCGTGATGTACTTCTTGTTGACTACCAGACGGAACATATACTCATTAAACCATTGGTCTGTCATGATGAGGTGGCCGGCGTTCGCTCCGGGGCCCCAACTATTCTCAACCATCCATTTCTTCGGCTTTCCATTTGCGTCGAGGTCAACAGCCATCAAGGTCATGGCGTGTGAGGAACCGCTGGCGAATGTTTGGATACGTTGTTTCTTATCCATGCCGAAAGTCGTACCCATCAGTGAACCGTAATCGTAGAAGTTTACATCCAGAATACCTCTGTCACGATCGAAGAACTTGCCCACGTCGCAAGAGAAATACATCATGGTGCTGTCCTTGATGGAAGCGATAGCCATTTGTTTGATATCCTCGATCGGAAGGTTTACGTACGTCCAGTTCTTGCCATCGTAAGCGTGGCGGTCGTAATCGATCTCATACAGCTTATAATAATCGCGGCTCGGATCGTTCATCAACATGACATAGTTGTTTTTCAAATCGTCCCCGATATATTCTTGGAAGAAGGACTGAGGCGTATATTCCTTCGTCTCTACCGGATTCCCTTTAGCGTCTTTGCGAGTCCACGTGAATTTCGTAGGCGGCTCTCCCAAGTTCAATACGAGCATACGGTAAATCGTACCTAGCATCTCTGTTTTCTTTTTCTCCAGATCCGCTACGGTCGTGCCTTTGGTCGTAGACAGGTCGCGAAGTTGCAAGCCGTATTCTTTCAGCTTTAATCCGATCAGGTTGCTCATGCGTCCGGTACTGTTGCTACTGTTGGTCTCTACCATGACCTCGGCGGGAACCACGCCATACTTGGTCAAGATATCGGAGACACCCGTGAACTGCCCTCCGTCTCCGATCGGGTTCTTGAATAACCATTCCACCATCTTGTCGTCCATCGGTTTCAGACGAGTATCGATGATGCCCTGTAAGAAAAGGTTCGCTTTCTCCAATTGATCCCAGAAGAAAGAATAATTCTGGGAGAATTGGAATTCACCCATGTCGTATTTATGGATCGCCTGCGCACGGAATACGTTCAATCCCGTGAAAAGCCAGCAACGGCCCGAGGAACGTTGGTTGGAGATCCCTTTGCTCTCTACCTTATTGGAGAAGTAAGTATCCAAATTGTTCTTGCTCTCCCCATTAACGGCAAGCTTGTTGATATCGTTATTGGTGATCGCGTTACGGATCGCCTTATCGGTCGGCGTTCCTTGATAAGACTGTTTGATTTGCTGCAACATCGTGGGTGAGATGCCTCCACCGCTTTGTTGTCCGTGAGCCGATAGCGTGATGCCTAAAGCCAAGGCCGCTATCCATAAATTGTTTTGTTTCATGATATGTAAGTTGATTAATAAATTATGTTATTTCTTTTTAGGCCATACCAGACCGTCTTGCCGGATATTCCATACCGTACCGTCCGATGTGGGTAGCGATATCTCGTACATAGAAGGTGTCGTATGTATTTCCAGTTGATTGGCGATCTCTTGCGGGCATAGCTCGTTTGCCTTCAAGTCGTTGATGTTATTGGCATAATGCCCGAAGGTCGCGGCGAACTCATTCTGACGGTAATATAAATTACGCAAGATCCATTTCGTCTCCTCCGAAGGATGTTTTACGAAAGGAGTCTCACCTTCTCCCGCAATCTTATCCGATATTTGAACATAACCCCAGTATTCGGGCATATGGATATTGATTACCCCGGTAGGAGCCCATACCCAGTTGTACTCGCGAATCTTATCCTCTCCTTGGATAGGGACTTTCACGTATTTACCGTCTTTCACGTCCGTTGTCCATTCCACACGGGAGAAGTTCACACGGA
The DNA here is from genome assembly GCF_003635405.1 of Parabacteroides sp. AF39-10AC. Lineage (NCBI taxonomy): Bacteria > Pseudomonadati > Bacteroidota > Bacteroidia > Bacteroidales > Tannerellaceae > Parabacteroides > Parabacteroides sp. AF39-10AC. The sequence continues at coordinate 89,642 of NZ_QTLP01000010.1, forward strand.
TCTGCTCGCCGATTTCCGGCTTTTCTTTTCCTCTGTCCATTTGGAATACGGAAGTCCAAGGAATGAACACCTCTACGCTCCATGATTTATCCGTGTCTTTCGGGTTATTCAGCGTACCGTCCACATAAACAGCGGATTTCATTCCGGCGAACTCCCAGTTATTCAATACTTGCGGATTATCCCGGTAGGGGCGGGTTAAGAACAAGTCCCATTCCGTACCCAAGGCGTTCACCTCGTACTCTAGATAATTATGGGTGTCGTTCGTAGGATTCAGGAAGATCTCGAAGTCGTTGTCATGGAAGATCACGGCGTCGTGTTCCGTGATGGTCGCCCATACGTGCGGCTCCTCCATAAGGACGGCGAAGTACATTCCGTTATCATCGTAAGTCATCTTGGCCCGGGTCTGGAAGTGAGGGGCCGGGCGTTTGTCTCCTTCGATATCCACGAAGTCGCTGGTCCAAGGTATTGCGTCCCATTCCCCGGGAGAAAGCTTTCCGTCGATCTTGATAGGAGCGGGGGCCTTGTAGCAAACATACGTCGGCGGATTGAACGGTGGTTGCGGCATATACGTGATGTCCGGTTTTTGCGTACTGGGTTTCTGTGCGCAAGAAAGCAATAAGAGTGCCGCCAATGGCGCTGTCGTTAAAATCGTTTTTCTCATGTGCGTTTATTTTTAGATCGTTTGATAAATAGATTCTTATTGAAGTAAGTCCATCGCCGCGTCCAACCATGTATTTATATCGTCCGGATAATGTTGGTCGGCGGTATAAGTATCGCTGCGTTTGTGCCCGAGTCTTACGATCACGGCGTTCTTTTCCGGGAGCGTGAAGACGTATTGCCCCAAGATTCCTCTCATATAAGGGATCTTCATCCCTTTGTAATCGAGAATCCAGTATTGGAATCCGTAACAATGGTTGGGTTTGCCGAGATCCTTATAGACAAGACGGGTATCGGGGCTTGTCGCTTCCGCCAGATAAGCGGGAGAGATCAATTGCTGGCCATCCCATTGACCGTTGTTGAGTAATAATTGTCCGAAGCGGGCGAAATCACGGGCGTTACTGTTGAAACAGCAATAGGCTTTTTCCATGCCGTCCTTCCGGTCGAGGCTCCAAAGGGCGCTTTCCTCGGCGTGCATCGGAGTCCATAGTTTGCGGGATACATAATCGCTGAGTTTCTCCCCGGTAGCCTTCTCCACGATAAAGCCCAGCAGTTGTGTCACGCCGCTTTGGTAGATAAAGTTTACGCCGGGCTCGTCGATCTCTTTCATCCCGAAGGCGATTTCCTGTAGGTCATCGCCATAATACAACTGGGTGGTAGGAGAGAAAGGAGAGCTGTAAGCCTCGTCGAAATCCACGCCGGCGCTCATGGTCAGCAAATGGCGAAGCGTTAGGGCTTTTCCGTCGTATCCCTTGAATTCCGGGAAAAAGTCGCTTACCGGTTGATCGACATTGCGGATAAATCCATCGTCGATAGCACAGCCGATCGCTAACGAGACGATGCTTTTCGCCATCGAGAAGGAATTGCTATGCGATTCCGGGGAATAATCTTCCCAATATTGCTCGAATAGCAGTCGATTGTCTTGGATGATTACATAGGCAACCGTACCCAGTTCCTCAAACCGGGGAAGATAACGCTCTGGAATACTTTTCGTATTGTAAGCTTCCGATAGTTCCCAAGGGCGGGGCGAACCTGCCTGTACGACCCGGTTCTCGAAAATCGGATATTGATCGATCTTGGGTAATAAATGAGTAAGCGCTCTGCGCAAATAATAATTGGAGGGTAACGCTAGATACCCTCCGATTCCTACTATAAAAATAAACACTATCCATCTCACGCTTCGAGACAAATAGTGTTTATTGTTTTGAATTCCTTTATTTGAATTATTTTTCATGTAACCACTTTTTGCCTGAAGGGGTATACGTGTAAATTAAGCCTATTAGGCAAATAATCCCGACAACTCCAAGAAAGATTACTAACTCCATATTATTGTCCCTTTTTTCATAGATACAAATATATGGTTTATAATTCAAATAATCAAATACATGCTATTATTCTTTATACCAAGAAGAATACATATGATAGTTCTTGGCTATCTTTTGGTTGATCTCCTTCGCTTGCTCGGGATCAACCTTCTTGACGAACTTAGCGGGAACTCCGGCGTAGATACTGCCCGGCTCGACGATCGTCTTGCTTAGTACTACGGAACCTGCGGCGATGATCGCTCCCTCGCCTACTACGGCGTGATCCAATACCACGGAGCCCATTCCGATCAAGGCGCCATTGCAAATCTTCGCCCCGTGGATCGTTACGTTATGGCCGATGGATACATCATCGCCGATCTCGATCGTCGATTTCTCATATAAGGTGTGAAGGACGGAACCATCCTGTACGTTTACGCCGTTGCCGATGCGAATCGAGTTCACGTCGCCGCGAAGCACGGTGCCAAACCAGATACTGCAACCTTCACCGATCTCTACGTCACCTATAATCGTGGCGTTGTCTGCTAAAAAAGTGTCTTTACCGATCTTCGGGGTAAAGCCACGAACGGATTTAATTAATGCCATTTTTAGTTGTTTAAATTTCTGTTGTTTTCTCTTTCAGCCAAGCTTTCTCCTCCTCGTTCAAGAACGGGCTGATCTTGTCGTAGACCATTTGGTGGTACTTGTTCAGCCAAGCGTGCTCACGGACAGAGAGCATGGGGATGATAATCAAGCTCGTGTCGATGAAACAAAGCGTCAGCGTATCGAATCCTAGGAATTTCCCGAATTCCGTCTCGCTGTCCTCACGTACCAAGATCATGTTCTCCGTACGGATACCGTATTCGCCGGTACGATACATGGCCGGCTCGTCGCTGATCACCATTCCGGGCTTCAAGGTCACCGGGTTCTCCTCCATGCGGATGCTTTGGGGGCCTTCGTGTACGTTTAGGCAATGGCCGATACCGTGACCGGTTCCGTGCAAGTAATTGATTCCGGAATCCCATAGCGCTTTACGGGCAAGGATATCGATCTGGGAACCTCGTGTTCCGGCGGGAAACTTGCTTTTCGCCAAGCTGATCGTACCTTTCAACACACGGGTGAAATCCTTTTTCATCTGCTCCGTCGGCTCTCCAAGGGCGATCGTGCGGGTGATATCCGTCGTACCGTCCAGATATTGTGCGCCGGAATCGATCAAAAGCAATCCTTCCGGTTTCAAGGTCGCGTCCGTCTCCGGCGTAGCGGAGTAATGAACGATCGCTCCATGCTCGGCGTAGCCGCAGATCGTGCCGAAGCTATCCATGATGTATTGCGGTTGTTCCGCACGTAAGGCTGTCAGCTTCTCGGCGGCGCTGATCTCTGTAACTTGGGCTCCTTCCGCCATTTGTTTCTCCAGCCAGATATAGAATTTTGTCAAGGCGACACCATCTTTTACCACGGCGTTTTGGAATCCCTTGATCTCGGTCTCGTTCTTGATGCTCTTCAAGTGGTTGGCGGGGGAGATCCCTTCCACGATCGTACAGCTTCCCGGGATCGCGTCGTATAAGGAGACGTTCGTCTTGTTCATATCCACGAATACCCGGCTATTTTCCGGTAGGCGGGACAGATACCTCTGGATCATGGAGTATTCGGCCAGCGTAACCCCTTCTTTCTTCAAATGCTCGGTGATCTCGGCGGTCAGCTTCTCCGGCTTGATGAAAAGCACGCTCTCATCCTCCGATACGAAGGCGTAGCTGACTACGACCGGGTTATAGGTCACGTCCGTACCCCGGATATTGAATGTCCACGCGATCTCGTCTAAGGCGGCGAGGATCAAGCAGTCGGCGCCCTCGCTCCGCAACTGGTTATTGATTAGGTCTAGTTTCTCGTGCACGGAGGCTCCGCTTAATGCTTCCGGCATCTCGAATATCGGGTTTCCGGGAACGGCGGGACGGTCCTTCCAGATACCCTCGATCAGGTCGGCTGAGGTATCCAGCTTGATTTCTTTACGGCTTAGTTTATTTGCCAAGGCACTCGCTTCGGCGGCGCTATAGGTTTGCCCGTCCAGCCCTACGGCCTGTCCGGCGTGTAACTCATGCAAGAGGAATTCCGTGATAGACGGTGTCTCCGGAAGCGCCAACTTATAGAGTTCGATACCGGAACCTTCCAGCTGGCTGGCCGCTTGCAGGAAATACCGGGAATCAGTCCATAAGCCCGCCTTGTCCGCGGTGACCACGATCGTTCCCGCCGAGCCGGTGAAGCCGGATATCCATTCTCTCGATTTCCAGCGATCGGCCGGATACTCGCTTAGATGCGGGTCGGAACTGGGTATGATGTAAGCGTCAACCTTCTGTTGCCTCATAGCCTCCCGTAGGGCGGCGATACGTTCAGGAATGTTTGTTTTCATCGCATTTTATTTTAGTCAACATTAATACTCGCAAAGTTAATGAATTATTTTGGATTTGTCTCGCCGGAAACCGGCTCTTCTACCTTATAATATAGATGGGAAGTACCCAGCTTTTCCCACCGCAGTTTCCCTTCCTCTACCAGCCGCCGCAAGTCGAGGGAAGCCTTACTTCTGGAGCATCCGCAGAGCGACATATACTTCTTCTGGTGGATAAAAGGGTTCGTCTCCAGATAACGGAATACCTCTTGCTCGCATTCCTTGGCGGAGGGATATGCGGGATCGCTAACCGTGTACTCGTCACGAAACACCGGCATGGTCTTCAGCCGGTCTCTTAGTTCCTTGGACGATCTGAACTTCACGTCCTTGAAATGGATGGATTCCGCCCGGATCTCATTCTTTTCCATCACGGGCCGGCTTTTCAGTGAGACGCTGAAAGTACCGATCCCCTCTAGCTCCACGTTATAACCGAACATGAGGAAGTCCACCATCATGTCTTGGAAAAGCTGCAAGATCCCTTTCATATCCGCGGGAGAGAAAGAAGACCGGGACTTCGCTCTGCTGATGAACTCATCCGTATGTATCGTCCCGCAAGAGACCAAACGAGGATGTAGGGGTAATGACTTCCCGGATTCCTCTGGATTCGGGTTGGGATTTCTGACTAACTTGTAATTTGCTGACATCTGTGCTGTGTTTAAATGGTTATAGATCTTTTGTCCGATTTTTCTAGATCGCTTACTCGTTTTTATAGGCGAGCTTAGCGGTTTCTTCAAGAAGAATTCATCTTTCAACAGCCGTTGCATGATCATGCACCAACTGTTGGACGATCATCTACCATCTGTTGGATGATTGTCCAACAGATGGTAGATGATGAATACTTCAGCTTCAAAGGTACAATATATAAAAGAGAAAAGGGTAAGGATTCCGGATAAAAGAGCTAAAGGTTATGATAAACGTGTATGGGCTCACAGCCTTGTGGTCCACAACCTTGTGAACCGATCCCTTTAAATCAAGTTAAAGATAAGGCACCCAATAGATATCAAGGAATAATTTGCTAGCTTTGTAGAAACAAATAAGAAGTGCCATGAGGAATCTGCTTTATCTTTTTGTCTTTGCGGCTCTGCTTCTCGGCTTGAGCGCATGTTCTTCTTATTATTATTCGATGTTGAACTCGAATGACCCCGTTGGGGAGAAGAATGAGAGAGGTGATTTTGTGCAGGAAAACGATACGGTACGTATCTCTTATCGTTTCTGGGGAGAGAACGCCCCGGTTACTATTACCATTTATAATAAATTGGATGAACCCTTGTATGTGGATTGGGGGCGGTCGGCGCTGATTATCGATGACGTGGCTACCTCCTACGATCCGAAAGTGGCCTCGGTGAGAGGCGAGAGCTCTAGCGTGGCATCCGGTAGCTCCTTTCATTGGAGCGATAGGAGCAGCAGCGGGTGGAGCTACTCGGAAGGTTCCTTCTCCGGTGATGTGAGTTTGCCGAAGGGCGTTGAGTTTATCCCGCCGCATTCCAAATTAGTCAATACGCCTTTGCAATTAGCCAACTTCCCGTTTAACGAGATCCCGAAGGAAGAGTATGTAAAGGAGCAAATGACAACGAAAGCAAACACCACCGTAAATATCCGAGTGAAGGATTTTACGGAAGAAGATTCTCCGCTGAGATTCCGTAGCTACCTGACGTTGTTCGCCGGGGGGACCAATGGGAAGCCCTTGAAGCATTCCTCTTTTGAGCGGAACTTCTATCTGGCGAAATTGATCAAGGTCGGCGACGTGGCTCCCCGGTATTTCGATGAGGGACAGCAGCAATCCGGCGATTTCTTTTACGTGAAAGAGACTCATGGGGCTACGGCAGGCCTTGTCGTAGGGGCGATAGCGGTTACCGCCGCAGGGGTGGCGATAGAAGCTACGCTGGGTCCCGTGAACTATTAATATATTCATATCGAATGATACAAACTCTATCTGATTTAAAGACCGTGCGTTTCAACGAGCAAGCGGACGGTGTGATCATTTTGGACCAAACTCTGCTGCCGGGTAAGGAAGCGTATCTGACCCTTACCACTGCCGAGGAGATATGGGATGCCATCTATAAATTAAAGGTACGTGGAGCACCTGCTATCGGGATAGCGGCCGCTTATGGTATCTATGTCTGCGCCCGTCGGATCGATACGGTGGAGAAATCCGTTTTCGTGAATGAGTTTCGGAAGATCAAGGAGTATTTGGCCGGTTCCCGTCCGACGGCGGTGAATCTGGTGGCGGCGCTGAACCGGATGGAGCGGGTATTGGTCGCTCATCCAACCTTGTCTGTCCCGGAATGGAAAGAGCTATTATATAAGGAAGCGATTGCGATCCGGGAGGAAGACGCCGCCGCTTGCCGGCAGATCGGCGAGAACTGTCTGGAGCTACTCCGTCCCGGGATGGGAATCCTTACGCATTGCAACGCCGGACATCTGGCGGTCTCGGAGTATGGCACCGCCTTGGCGCCGATTTATCTGGGGCAGGAGAGAGGCTATGGTTTCAAGGTCTTCGCCGACGAGACCCGTCCTTTGTTGCAAGGCGCCCGGCTCACGGCCTATGAGCTAAGCAGGGCCGGCGTGGACGTGACGCTGATTTGCGATAATATGGCCTCTATCGTCATGCGGAAAGGCTGGGTGCAAGCCGTGGTCGTAGGTTGCGACCGTGTAGCCGCCAATGGTGACGTGGCGAATAAGATCGGCACGTCCGGGGTGGCTATCTTGGCCCGGCATTACAAGATCCCCTTCTATGTATTAGGCCCGACATCCACCATCGATAGCTCGTGCCCGGACGGCGATTCCATTGTAATAGAGGAACGTAACCCCGATGAGGTCACCGAGATGTGGTATTCAAGGCGTATGGCCCCGAAAGACGTAAAAGTCTACAACCCCGCCTTCGACATTACTCCCCACGAGCTAATCACGGCTATAATTACGGAGAAAGGCATCTTTTATAAAAATAATCGCTGAAAGTTTTGCTAATCCCGAAACAATCAGTAATTTTGCCGCTCAATTTGAGGATATAAATAATTAAACAATATAACAATTTAAATTATGATCGTAGTTCCATTAAAAGAAGGCGAAAACATCGAGAAGGCGCTTAAGAAATTCAAGAGAAAGTTCGAGAAAACAGGTGTAGTCAAGGAATTGAGAGGCCGTCAGGCTTTCGAGAAACCGTCTGTTACGAAGAGAAAGCAGACTATGCGTGCTATCTACGTACAGCATTTGCAACAAGTAGAAGAATAATTATAGCTTCCGGGCTTGTTTTATTGAATTCTTATTCCTATTTTCGTTGCATGAATGTTGATGCAACGAGAATATGCTGATCGATGACTTTCTAAACTATCTCAGGTATGAGCGGAACTATTCCAATTATACGATTGGTGCCTATTCGAAAGATTTGGACCAATTCCAGAGGTATGTAAGAGAGCATCGAGAAGGTGCATTCAACCCCGGGGAAATCGACTCGGATTTCGTGAGAAGCTGGATCGTCAGTTTGATGGACGAGAAGCTTTCTCCCGTATCGGTAAACCGGAAATTAAGTTCTTTGAAATCTTTTTTTAAGTTTCTCATGAAACGGGGGATTGTCTCCGCGAATCCGTTGAGATTGGTGAGCGGTCCGAAAACGAAGAAACCCTTACCTTATTTTATTAAGGATAGCGAGTTGGAGGCGTTGTTGGACGGGGACGGATTTGATGAGGATTTTGAAGGTGTGAGGAATCGGTTGGTCATTGAGATGCTATACGATACCGGGATGCGCCGCTCAGAGTTAATCGGCATACGAAACGTGGATGTGGATTATGAGGCGATGCAGGTCAAGGTAACCGGAAAGCGGAACAAGCAGCGGTTGATTCCTTTTGCGGAGGGTTTAAAAAACTTAATGCTTGCATACACGGAAGTCCGTGATCGTGAGGTTGAGGCAGCCGGTGAATGGTTTTTCGTTCGAAAGAACGGGAACCAGTTGTCGACGGGGATTGTTTATAATATAGTAAAAAAGCAATTGTCGGAGATACCCATGCTGGCGAAACGAAGTCCACACGTGTTACGACATTCATTTGCAACGAGTATGTTAAACAACGGAGCCGAGCTGAACGCTGTGAAAGATTTATTAGGTCATAGCAGTTTAGCGTCTACCAGTGTTTACACGCATACAACCTTTGAGGAATTAAAAAAAGTGTATCATGCTCATCCAAGAGCAAAAAAAGAAGGAGGTTATTATGGACGTTAGAATTCAAGCAATTCATTTCGACGCAACTGCACAGTTGGAGGCGTTTATTCAGAAGAAAGTTTCTAAATTGGAGCAATACTTCGATGGTATTATATTGGCAGAGGTTACATTGAAGGTGGTTAAGCCTGAGACGGTGAAGAACAAGCAAGCCAGTATAATGTTGTCCGTGAAGAACGGGGAATGTTTCGCTGATAAAATAAACGATACTTTCGAAGGGGCGATAGACGATTGTGTTGAGGCTTTGGAGAAGCAACTGGTTAAATTCAAAGAAAAAATCAGAGCCAAATAAAAAAAACGGTAGATAAATTTGGTATGTAAGAAATAATATCTAAATTTGCAGCCGTTTCGCCGTGGTGACGAAACGGCTGCTTTTAGAAGTATCGCCTCTTTAGCTCAGTTGGCCAGAGCACGTGATTTGTAATCTCGGGGTCGTTGGTTCGAATCCGACAAGAGGCTCAAAAAAATGTATTGGAATTGGCAGTTACCAGAGTGGCCAAATGGGGCTGACTGTAACTCAGCTGGCTTTCGCCTTCGGTGGTTCGAATCCATCACTGCCCACACGAATGAAACAAAGGAGAGAATCGGTTGGTTCATTCGGTCTTGCGGAAGTAGCTCAGTTGATAGAGCATTAGCCTTCCAAGCTGAGGGTCGCGGGTTTGAGCCCCGTCTTCCGCTCTTATAAGTTGCCTGTGTAGCTCAGCGGTAGAGCACTTCCTTGGTAAGGAAGAGGTCCCGAGTTCAAGTCTCGGCACCGGCTCAATTGAAAATTGAACATGATCATTAATCAAATAAAGAACAATTAAGTTATGGCAAAAGAGAAATTTGACAGATCGAAACCACATGTGAACATTGGTACGATTGGTCACGTTGACCACGGTAAAACAACTTTGACAGCTGCTATCACAACAGTATTGGCAAAGAAAGGTCTTTCAGAGTTGCGTTCATTCGATTCTATCGACAACGCTCCTGAAGAAAAAGAGAGAGGTATCACAATCAACACTTCTCACGTAGAGTATCAGACTGCAAACCGTCACTATGCTCACGTAGACTGTCCGGGTCACGCCGACTACGTAAAGAACATGGTAACTGGTGCTGCTCAGATGGACGGTGCTATCATCGTAGTTGCTGCTACTGATGGTCCTATGCCTCAAACTCGCGAGCACATCCTTTTGGCTCGTCAGGTAAACGTTCCGAGATTGGTTGTATTCATGAACAAGTGTGACATGGTTGACGACGAGGAAATGTTGGAATTGGTTGAGATGGAGATGAGAGAGTTGCTTTCATTCTATCAATTCGACGGTGACAACACTCCGATCATCCGTGGTTCTGCTCTTGGTGCATTGAACGGTGATGCTCAATGGGAAGATAAAGTAATGGAGTTGATGGAAGCTTGTGATACTTGGATTCCTCTGCCTCCGCGCGAAATCGACAAGCCGTTCTTGATGCCGGTTGAGGACGTATTCTCAATCACGGGTCGTGGTACTGTTGCTACAGGTCGTATCGAGACAGGTATCGTTAAGGTAGGTGAGGAAGTTCAGATCATCGGTCTTGGCGCTGCTGGTAAGAAATCTGTTGTTACAGGTGTTGAGATGTTCCGTAAGTTATTGGATCAAGGTGAGGCTGGTGACAACGTTGGTTTGTTGCTTCGCGGTATCGATAAAAATGAGATCAAGCGTGGTATGGTAATCTGCCACCCGGGTCAGGTTAAAGAGCATTCTAAGTTCAAGGCTGAGGTTTATATCTTGAAGAAAGAGGAAGGTGGTCGTCACACTCCGTTCCACAACAAATATCGTCCTCAGTTCTACATCCGTACATTGGATGTAACTGGTGAGATCACTTTGCCGGAAGGAACTGAAATGGTAATGCCGGGTGATAACGTAACGATCGAGGTTGAGTTGATCTATCCGGTAGCATGTAGCGTAGGTCTTCGTTTCGCTATCCGCGAGGGTGGACGTACAGTAGGTGCAGGCCAGATCACAGAATTAGAGAACTAATTCAAGCATTAGATAATGTTATAGCCAGTCTTTTTAAGGGCTGGCTATTTCTACGGAAGTAGCTCAGTTGGTAGAGCACTGGTCTCCAAAACCAGGTGTCGGGAGTTCGAGCCTCTCCTTCCGTGCTAAAATCTATAGATTCGATGAAAAAGATAATTACTTATATTAAGGAATCTTATAACGAACTTGTTTATAAAGTTTCTTGGCCTACGAGAGCAGAGCTTTCCAATAGTGCGGTTGTTGTTATGTTTGCTTCCCTTATCATCGCCGCATTGATCTTTGTTGTTGACGGGGCCTTCGAGGGTGTTATGCGTTTCTTCTACAACCAAATTTTCTAATCAGTTAAGGTATGTCTGATATCCAAAAGAAATTTTATGTTCTGCGTGCCATCAGTGGCAAGGAGAACAAGGTACGGGAATATCTAGAGGCTGAGCTGAAGAATACGGATCTGGGAGAATATGTATCTCAAGTCTTGATTCCGACCGAGAAAACCTTTACGGTACGAAACGGTAAGAAGGTCATGAAAGAAAGAGCTTACTTGCCGGGTTATGTACTGGTTGAGGCCGCTTTGGTCGGTGAGGTTGCTCATCGATTGCGGAACATTCCGAACGTGATTGGTTTCTTGGGTGGTTCTGATACCCCCGTGCCATTACGTCCTGCGGAAGTGAATCGTATCTTAGGTACGGTTGACGAGTTGCAGGAACAACAAGAGGATCTGGATATCCAGTTCTATGTTGGCGAGAGTGTGAAGATTACTTTTGGACCGTTCAGCGGTTTCACGGGTATAATCGAAGAGGTCAACGCCGAGAAAAAGAAACTTAAGGTGATGGTTAAGGTCTTCGGACGCAAGACTCCCCTTGAGTTGGGTTATATGCAAGTTGAGAAAGAATAGTACTCTGGTTACGAAAAGTGCTACCTTTCTGTTATTGATGTTATATATCTAAAAAATTTTAGAAACAATGGCTAAAGAAGTTGCTGGACAAATCAAATTGCAGATTAAAGGAGGAGCAGCAAACCCTTCTCCCCCAGTAGGACCTGCTTTGGGTTCTAAGGGTATTAACATTATGGAGTTTTGCAAGCAATTTAATGCCAAGACCCAAGACAAGGCTGGTAAGATATTACCTGTTGTAATTACTTACTATGCCGATAAGTCTTTCGACTTTGTCGTTAAAACTCCTCCTGTGGCAATCCAGTTGTTGGAAGCTACTAAGAAGAAGAGCGGTTCCGCTCAACCTAACCGTGCTAAGATCGCTGAGATCACATGGGAGCAGGTGAAAGCTATCGCTGAAGACAAATTAGTCGATCTAAACTGCTTTACTGTCGAGTCAGCCATGAGAATGGTTGCGGGAACAGCCAGAAGTATGGGTATCACTGTTAAAGGGACATTCCCGGGTAATAATTAATAAACTTCAATTGAGATGAGTAAACTTACAAAGAATCAAAAGTTGGCTTTGGGCAAGATTGAAGCTGGGAAAGCATATACATTGAAAGAAGCTTCAGCTTTAGTGAAGGAAATTACTACAACTAAGTTTGACGCATCCGTAGATGTTGATGTCCGTTTAGGTGTTGACCCCCGTAAGGCCAATCAAATGGTGAGAGGCGTGGTTTCATTGCCTCACGGAATTGGTAAGCAGGTTAGGGTTCTCGCATTATGTACTCCGGACAAGGAAGCTGAAGCTACTGCCGCTGGAGCTGACTATGTTGGATTGGATGAGTATATTAATAAGATTAAAGGCGGTTGGACTGACATTGATGTTATCATCACTATGCCTTCTATCATGGGTAAGATCGGTGCTCTTGGTCGCGTATTAGGCCCTCGTGGTTTGATGCCTAATCCAAAGAGCGGTACGGTTACCAATGAGATCGGAAACGCGGTGAAGGAGGTTAAGCAAGGTAAGATCGACTTTAAGGTAGATAAGAGCGGTATCGTTCACACATCTGTTGGTAAGGTGTCTTTCACTCCGGAACAGATTCGTGACAATGCTAAGGAGTTTATTTCAACTTTGATCAAGTTGAAACCTACTGCGGCTAAAGGTGCGTATATAAAGAGTATTTATCTTTCTAGTACTATGAGTGCGGGTATTAAAATTGACCCCAAATCAGTTGAAGAAAACTAAAAAACAATTGAACAATGAGAAAGGAAGATAAAGGAACTGTTATAGGTCAATTAACTGAAACATTAAAGGAATATCCTAATTTCTATTTGACGGATATCGAGGCGTTGGACGCTGAGAAAACCAGCAAATTGAGAAGAGAGTGTTTCAAGCGTGAGGTTAAGTTAGTCGTTGTAAAGAATAACTTGCTTAAGAAAGCGTTGGAGAACATTGAAGGTGACTTCTCTGATCTTAACGTGGCTTTGAAAGGCAATACGGCTGTGATGTTCTCACAAGTCGCTAATGCTCCCGCTCGCCTGATTAAGGATTTTACTAAGGACGCTAAAAAAGGTGTAGTCGTTAAACCGGCTTTGAAGGCTGCTTACGTACAAGAAAGCTTCTATGTAGGTGCTGAGAATCTTGAGGCATTAGTAAATATCAAGAGCAAAAACGAACTTATTGCCGATGTTATCGCATTGTTGGAATCTCCGGCGAAGAACGTTATCTCTGCTCTTCAGTCATCAGGACAAACTATCCATGGTCTGTTGAAGACTTTGGAAGAAAGATAATTTTTCATTAAAACATTACACAGATAAATAATCATTTAAATCATACAAAAATGGCAGATTTGAAAGCTTTTGCAGAACAATTAGTAAACTTGACCGTTAAAGAAGTTAGCGAATTAGCTACTATCCTTAAAGAAGAGTACGGTATCGAACCTGCTGCTGCAGCTGTTGCTGTTGCTGGTCCTGCTGCTGGTGGTGCTGCTGCCGCTGCAGAAGAGAAGACTTCTTTCGATGTTGTATTGAAAGCAGCTGGTGCTAATAAATTAGCTATCGTTAAGTTAGTTAAAGAATTAACAGGTCTTGGCTTGAAAGAGGCTAAGGATATGGTAGATAGCGCTCCTAGTGCAATCAAGGAAGGTATCGCTAAAGCTGATGCTGAGGCATTGAAGAAACAGTTGGAAGAGGCTGGAGCTGAAGTTGAGCTTAAATAGTATTTATAACCTGGTTTCCAGGTGATTTGGTTAAGAGTCTCCGACTACGAAGACTCTTAACCTTTTTGTGTCTATAATTTCAATAAGTTCAATAAATTCCTTACTAGATGTCTTCAACAGCTGAAAACCAAAGAGTTAATTTTGCTTCGATAAAGAATCAGTTCCCGTATCCGGACTTTCTCGAAGTTCAATTGAAGTCGTTCCAAGACTTTCTTCAACTTGACACTCCTCCTGAAAAGAGAAAGAAGGAGGGATTGTATAAGGTATTTGCCGAGAATTTCCCGATTGCGGATACCCGTAACAATTTTGTGTTGGAGTTCTTAGATTACTATATAGATCCGCCTCGTTACTGTATCGATGAGTGTATCGCTCGCGGGTTAACCTATAGCGTGCCTTTAAAAGCGAAGTTAAAACTGTACTGTACGGACCCGGATCATGAGGACTTCGATACGGTGATCCAAGATGTATACTTGGGTCCGATTCCGTATATGACGGACAGAGGTACTTTCGTGATCAACGGCGCCGAGCGTGTTGTCGTGTCTCAGCTGCACCGTTCTCCGGGCGTATTCTTCGGACAAAGCACGCACGCAAACGGAACGAAGTTGTACTCCGCACGTATTATCCCGTTCAAGGGGTCATGGATCGAGTTCGCTACGGACATCAACAATGTGATGTACGCTTACATCGACCGTAAAAAGAAATTGCCTGTAACTACTCTTTTGAGAGCTATTGGTTTTGAAAGCGATAGAGATATTCTTGAAATCTTCAACCTTGCGGAAGAGGTTAAGGTAACGAAAGCAAACCTGAAGAAGTTTATCGGACGTAAGCTGGCCGCTCGTGTTTTGAAGACTTGGGTGGAGGATTTCGTAGATGAGGATACCGGTGAGGTGGTTTCTATTGAACGTAACGATGTTATCATCGACCGTGAGTCTGTACTGGATAGCGACAATATCGAGGCTATCTTGGATTCAGGCACGCAAAATATCTTGTTGCATCGTGAGGACCAGAATCTGTCTGACTATGCTATCATATATAATACGCTCCAGAAAGACCTGAGTAACTCCGAGAAGGAAGCTGTGTTGTATATCTACAGACAGTTGAGAAATGCGGAACCGGCTGATGAGGCTAGCGCACGCGAGGTTATCACGAACCTGTTCTTCTCAGAGAAACGTTATGATCTGGGTGAGGTGGGACGTTACAGGATCAACAAGAAGTTAGGCCTTACTACAAGCGCTGATGTTAAGGTTTTGACTAAAGAAGATATTATCGAGATCATCAAGTACCTGATCGAGTTGATCAACTCGAAGGCTATCGTGGATGATATCGACCACTTAAGCAACCGTCGTGTACGTACGGTTGGCGAGCAATTGTATAACCAGTTCGGTATTGGTTTGGCTCGTATGTCACGTACAGTTCGTGAACGTATGAACGTTCGCGATAATGAGGTGTTTACTCCGATTGATTTGATCAATGCGAAGACGATTTCTTCCGTGGTTAACTCTTTCTTCGGAACGAATGCCTTGTCTCAGTTCATGGACCAGACGAACCCGTTGGCGGAGATCACGCACAAGCGTCGTTTATCAGCCCTAGGTCCGGGAGGTTTGTCTAGAGAGCGTGCCGGATTCGAGGTTCGTGATGTTCACTATACGCACTATGGTCGTCTTTGTCCGATTGAGACCCCGGAAGGTCCGAACATCGGTTTGATCTCTTCTTTATGTGTATACGCTAAGATCAACGATCTTGGTTTCATCTCGACTCCGTACCGTAAGGTGGCAGATGGAAAGGTCGACTTCTCTGAGGAAGGCTTGCAATACTACACGGCGGAGGAAGAGGAAGAGTTGACAATCGCTCAAGGTAACGCTCCATTGGATGATAACGGTAAGTTTATTCGTGATAAGGTGAAGGCTCGTTTCGAGGCTGACTTTCCGGTTGTTCCTCCTTCTGAGCTTGACTTGATGGACGTGGCTCCGCAGCAGATCGCTTCTATCGCAGCTTCTTTGATCCCATTCTTGGAACACGATGACGCTAACCGTGCGTTGATGGGATCTAACATGATGCGTCAGGCAGTTCCTTTGTTGCGTACGGACGCTCCGATTGTTGGTACCGGTATTGAGGCGCAGGTTGCCCGTGACTCCCGTACTCAGATTATGGCTGAGCGTGAGGGCGAGGTTGTGTTCGTTGATGCTACTTGTATCAAGATTAAATATGACCGCACGGAGGACGAGGAATTCGTTAGCTTCGAGGATGCGGTTAAGACATATAATATCCCGAAATGGCGTAAGACCAACCAAAGTACGACAGTCGATTTGAAACCGACCTGTCATCGCGGACAACGTGTGAAAGCCGGCGATATCCTTACCGAGGGTTACTCAACCCAGAAAGGCGAGCTTGCTTTGGGACGTAACGTGAAGGTGGCTTACATGCCTTGGAAGGGTTATAACTATGAGGATGCTATCGTGTTGAACGAGCGTATGGTTCGTGAGGACTTCTTTACGTCTGTCCACGTTGACGAATACATCCTTGAGGTACGTGAGACAAAGCGTGGTATGGAGGAATTGACTTCCGATATCCCTAACGTCAGCGAAGAGGCTACCAAGGATTTGGATGAGAGAGGTATCGTTCGTGTAGGTGCTCGCATCGAGCCGGGTGATATCTTGATTGGTAAGATCACTCCGAAAGGTGAGTCTGATCCATCTCCGGAGGAAAAGTTGTTGCGTGCTATCTTCGGTGATAAGGCGGGTGATGTGAAGGATGCTTCCTTGAAGGCTACTCCGTCTTTGCGCGGTGTGGTTATCGAGACCGCTTTGTTCTCGAAGGCTGTCAAGAAACGTAAATCCAGATTGACTGATAAGGCGATCTTGCCGAAGTTGGACGAGGAATACGAAGAAAAGATGGCTAGCTTGAAGACTTTGTTAGTTGATAAGTTGTTAGTGCTTACAAACGGCAAGGTTTCTCAAGGTGTTAAAGACTATATGAATACGGAGATTATCGCTAAGGGTGCTAAGTTTACCCGCAAATCTCTGGAAGAATTGGATTATAACTCCATCCAAGTAAGCAAGTGGACGGCAGACGCTCAGAAGAATGAGTTGATCAAACAGGTTATCTTGAATTATTTGAAGAAGTACAAGGAGCTTGACGCTGAGTTGAGACGTAAGAAGTTCGACTTGACGATCGGTGATGAGCTGCCGACAGGTATCGTACAGATGGCTAAGGTTTATATCGCCAAGAAACGTAAGATTCAGGTAGGTGATAAGATGGCCGGTCGCCACGGTAACAAGGGTATCGTATCAAAGATCGTTCGTCAGGAGGATATGCCGTTCTTGGAAGACGGTACTCCGGTGGATATCTGCTTGAACCCGCTGGGTGTGCCTTCTCGTATGAACTTGGGACAGATTTTTGAGGCCGTGTTGGGTTGGGCCGGACGTGAGCTGGACGTTAAGTTCGCTACTCCGATCTTCGATGGCGCGACTTTGGATGATTTGAACGAATGGACAGACAAAGCTGGTATTCCTCGCTACGGTAAGTCTTACTTGTATGATGGTGGTACTGGTGAGCGTTTCGACCAACCTGCTACGGTGGGTGTGACTTACTTCTTGAAGTTGGGCCACATGGTTGACGATAAGATGCATGCCCGTTCAATCGGTCCGTACTCTTTGATTACGCAACAGCCGTTAGGTGGTAAGGCACAGTTCGGTGGTCAGCGTTTCGGAGAGATGGAGGTTTGGGCACTGGAAGCCTTCGGTGCCGCTCATGTTCTTCAGGAAATTCTTACGATTAAGTCTGATGACGTTGTAGGACGTTCGAAGGCTTATGAGGCGATCGTGAAGGGTGATCCGATGCCACAGCCGGGTATTCCTGAATCTCTGAATGTATTATTGCACGAGTTGAGAGGACTTGGTTTGAGTTTCACTCTGGATTAATTCAATAACAATAAAGAAGTAGGTGGGCTACGGCCCGTCTACTTTATCTATTGATAACTCTTTATAAATAAATAATATGGCCTTTAGAAAAGAAAACAAGATAAAGAGTAACTTTTCAAAAATAACCATCGGTCTGGCATCCCCTGAGGAGATCCTAGAGAACTCCAGCGGTGAGGTTTTGAAACCGGAAACAATTAACTATCGTACGTATAAGCCTGAGCGTGACGGTTTGTTCTGTGAGCGTATCTTTGGTCCGATCAAGGACTATGAGTGCCATTGCGGTAAGTACAAGCGTATCCGTTACAAAGGTATTGTCTGCGATCGTTGTGGAGTGGAAGTTACGGAAAAGAAAGTTCGTCGTGAACGTATGGGACACATCCATTTGGTGGTTCCTGTTGCCCATATTTGGTATTTCCGTTCTTTGCCTAATAAAATCGGTTACTTGCTAGGTCTTCCTACCAAGAAACTGGATTCCATCATCTATTACGAACGCTACGTCGTGATCCAGCCGGGTTGCGTAGACACGGTCGGTGAGTTAGACCTATTATCTGAGGAGGAATATCTGGATATTTTGGATAGCCTTCCAAGAGAAAATCAATTGCTAGAGGATACGGATCCGAATAAGTTCATCGCTAAGATCGGCGCTGAGGCTGTTTATGATCTGTTGGCTCGCTTGGACTTGGATTCTCTTTCTTATGAGTTGCGTCACCGTGCGAACACGGACACATCTCAACAGAGAAAGAACGAGGCCTTGAAACGCCTTCAGGTGGTTGAGTCTTTTCGTGCGTCCAGAGGTCGTAACAAACCGGAATGGATGATCATGAAGGTGATCCCGGTGATCCCTCCTGAACTGCGTCCGTTGGTTCCGCTGGACGGTGGCCGTTTCGCTACTTCTGACTTGAATGATTTATATCGTCGTGTTATTATCCGTAATAACCGTTTGAAACGATTGATCGATATTAAGGCTCCGGAAGTGATCTTACGTAATGAGAAACGTATGCTTCAGGAGGCCGTGGACTCTTTGTTTGACAACTCTCGTAAATCGAGCGCGGTTAAGACAGACGCCAATCGTCCGTTGAAGTCCTTGTCCGACAGTTTGAAAGGTAAACAAGGTCGTTTCCGTCAGAACTTGTTGGGTAAGCGTGTAGACTACTCCGCTCGTTCGGTTATTGTCGTAGGTCCGGAATTAAAGATGCACGAGTGCGGTTTGCCGAAGAATATGGCTGCCGAGCTTTATAAGCCTTTCGTTATCCGTAAATTGATCGAACGCGGTATCGTGAAGACGGTGAAATCTGCCAAGAAGATCGTTGACCGTAAGGAACCGGTTGTTTGGGATATTTTGGAGTACGTAATGAAAGGTCACCCGGTATTATTGAACCGTGCCCCGACATTGCACCGTTTGGGTATCCAAGCGTTCCAGCCGAAATTGATCGAGGGTAAGGCTATCCAGTTGCACCCGTTGGCATGTACGGCATTCAACGCCGACTTCGACGGTGACCAGATGGCTGTTCACTTGCCGTTAGGTAATGAGGCTGTTTTGGAAGCTCAAATGTTGATGTTGGCTTCACACAATATCTTGAACCCTGCGAATGGTGCTCCTATTACCGTACCTTCTCAGGATATGGTGCTTGGTTTGTATTATATTACCAAGTTGCGCAAGGGTACACAAGGCGAAGGTTTGACTTTCTATGGTCCGGAAGAGGCTACGATCGCTTACAATGAGAAGAAGTTGGATATCCATGCTCCGATCCATGTTTACGTGGAGGATTTGGATGAGAACGGTAACTTGGTGAAGACGATGGTTGAGACTTCTGTTGGACGTTTGATGGTCAACGAGTTCGTGCCGAAAGAGATTGGTTATGTAAACGAGGTGTTGGGTAAGAAGTCTCTTCGCGACATCATCGGTCGGGTAATCAAGGCTTGTGGCGTAGCTCGTACCGCTCAGTTCTTGGATGATATCAAGAACTTGGGTTACTATATGGCATTTAAGGGTGGTCTGTCTTTCAACTTGGCTGATGTGCTTATTCCTGCTGAAAAAGACGCGTTGGTTCAGAAGGGATATGAGGAGGTTGAGCAGATCATGGCTAACTATAATATGGGTTTCATTACCAACAACGAGCGTTATAACCAGATTATCGATACTTGGACACACGTTAATAGTAACTTGTCTAATATCTTGATTAAGCAATTGACGGCGGATAACGATGGATTCAACTCAATCTACATGATGATGGATTCCGGTGCCCGTGGTTCTAAGGAGCAGATTCGTCAGTTGTCCGGTATGCGTGGTTTGATGGCGAAACCGCAGAAGAGTGGTGCAGAAGGTGGTCAGATTATCGAGAACCCGATCCTTTCTAACTTTAAGGAAGGTTTGTCCGTGTTGGAGTACTTTATCTCTACTCACGGTGCTCGTAAAGGTTTGGCCGATACCGCTTTGAAGACTGCCGATGCCGGTTACTTGACTCGTCGTTTGGTTGACGTCTCTCACGACGTGATCGTAAACGAGGAAGACTGTGGTACATTGCGTGGCTTGGTTTGTACGGAATTGAAGAATAACGAGGAGGTGATCGCTTCCTTGTATGAGAGAATCTTAGGTCGTGTATCTGTTCACGATGTGATCCATCCGATTACGGGCGAGGTTATCGTTCGTTCCGGTGAGGAAATCCGTGAGGATGCCGCTAAGGCAATCCAAGACTCTCCGATCGAGAGCGTCGAGATTCGTTCCGTATTGACTTGTGAGTCTAAGAAGGGTGTCTGCGCTAAGTGCTATGGACGTAACTTGGCTACGAACCGCATGGTTCAGAAGGGTGAGGTTGTCGGTGTAATCGCCGCGCAGTCTATCGGTGAGCCGGGTACACAGTTGACGTTGCGTACATTCCACGTCGGTGGTATCGCATCCAACATCGCAACAGAGAATAGTATTACATCTAAATATGATGGTATTTTAGAGATCGACGAGCTTCGTGCTGTTGAGGCGGTAGACGAGGTGAGCGGAAAGAAACATTTGGTAGTAGTAAGCCGTTTGGCTGAAATGCGCATTGTTGATCCGAACACGAAGATCGTGTTGTTGACTCATAATATACCTTATGGTTCTAAGTTGTTCTTCAACAACGGTGACTCAATTAAGAAGGGTGACGTGATCATCGAGTGGGACCCGTTCAATGCCGTAATCGTATCAGAGGTTTCCGGTAAGATCGAGTTCGAGAGTTTGGTAGAGAACGTAACTTACAAGGTTGAGAGTGATGAGACTACCGGTTTGAAGGAGAAGATCATCATCGAGTCTAAGGATAAGACGAAGGCTCCGGCCGCTCATATCGTGGATGAGAATGGTAATTACTTGAAGAACTACTCTTTGCCATTGGGCGCTCACGTCGTGAAAGACAATGGTGATGTAGTGAAAGCTGGTGAGGTTTTGGTTAAGATCCCTCGTGCCGTAGGTAAGGCCGGTGATATCACCGGTGGTCTTCCTCGTGTAACCGAGTTGTTCGAGGCTCGTAACCCGTCTAACCCTGCTGTCGTATCTGAGATCGACGGAGAGGTAGGATTCGGTAAGATCAAACGTGGTAACCGTGAGATCACCGTAACGTCTAAGTTGGGTGAGGTTAAGAAATATATGGTTCCTCTGTCTAAACAATTATTGGTTCAGGAGAACGACTATATCCGTGCGGGTATGCCGCTATCAGACGGTGCTACCACTCCTTCGGATATCTTGGCGATCAAAGGTCCGACGGCTGTACAGGAATATATCGTGAATGAGGTTCAGGATGTATACCGTCTACAGGGTGTGAAGATCAACGATAAGCACTTCGAGGTTATCGTTCGTCAGATGATGCGTAAGGTAGAGGTGGTTGATCCGGGAGATACTCGCTTCTTGGAGCAGCAGATTGTTGATAAGTTGGAGGTAATGGACGAGAACGATCGTATCTGGGGCAAGAAAGTTGTTACCGATCCGGGAGATTCTCAGACATTGCAGGCCGGACAGATCGTGACTGCACGTAAGTTGAGAGATGAGAATAGTATGTTGAAACGCCGTGACCTTAAGTTGGTCGAGGTACGTGACGCTATTCCGGCTACAGCCAACCAGATCCTTCAAGGTATCACACGTGCCGCTTTGCAGACGAACAGCTTTATGTCCGCCGCATCTTTCCAAGAGACGACGAAAGTATTGAACGAGGCTGCTATCAACGGAAAGGTAGACCGTTTGGAAGGTTTGAAAGAGAACGTTATCTGTGGTCACTTGATTCCTGCTGGTACCGGTCAGCGTGAGTTTGATAAGCTGATCGTAGGCGCAAAGGATGAGTTCGATCGTATCTTCGCTAATCGCAAGAACGTGGTTGATTTCAATGCCATGGACAAAGATGATGAAGAATAGGAACGTTTAATAAACTATAAAGAAAGGCCGGCAGAGCAATCTGTCGGCCTTTTTTGTTCTTCCTTATTTGCTTAATAAATGGATAAACTTTATTTTTGCGAGGTAACAAAGACCATAGATAAATACTGAGACATATAAGAAACATATAATAATCAATATCATGAAGAGAATTTTACTTTGTTTAATGGTGGCTTTATTTGCCACTGGCTGCTTATTCGCTAAAAACAACGATGAGAAAATGAATGTAATGTCTTATAACATCCGTTACGATAATTCGGGTGATAAGGATAATCAATGGAAATTCAGAAGAGATTTCGCTGCTGATTTAGTGAAATTCCATGAGGCGGATGTGTTCGGTGCGCAAGAGGTCTTGAATAATCAGCTGAATGATTTGCTTGATCGTTTACCGGAATACGCTTATGTGGGTGTTGGTCGTGAGGATGGCAAGACGAAAGGGGAGTACACTCCGATTTTCTATCGTAAGGATCGTTTCTCCGTTGAGAAAAGCGGTAATTTCTGGTTAGCCGAAGATATAAATGCCGTTGGTAAGAAAGGTTGGGACGCCGCATGCGAGCGTGTTGCTACTTGGGCGATCTTGAAAGATAAGAATACGGGAAAGAAATTCTTTTTCTTGAATACGCACTTGGATCATATGGGGAAAGTGGCTCGTCATGAAGGAGCTTCTTTGGTGCTGGAGCAAGCGAAGAAATTATCCGAGAATTTGCCTATAATCGTGACTGGCGATTTCAATGCCGTGCCTTCTGATGAGCCGATACAAGTATTGACTAATCCGAGTGATCCTCGTCATTTGACTCATTCCCGCACGATCGCAGGGTTTACTTACGGCCCGGAATGGACATTCCATGATTTTGGAAAGATCCCTTACGACAAGCGTGAATGGATTGATTATATCTTCGTGAAAGGGAATATCAAGGTATTGCGTCATGGTGTATTGACTGAAACGTTGAATAACCTGTTCCCATCCGACCATTGCCCGGTAATCAGTACGTTGATACTCGAATAAAAAAGCTTTGTGTGTATGGGGAAAGTAGACGTATTGAAGGAAACTACCCCGCTTTCATCAGAAGATTGCTTCTTGGTCATGCAACGCCCGAAATCGGGGTTTAATTTTCCGTTACATGTACACATGGAGTTTGAGTTGAACTATCTGGAGAATGCCGCTGGTGCTATCCGGATAGTTGGCGATTCGGTCGAGGAAATCGATGATCTGGATTTGGTGTTGATCGCGGGAGGAACGAAGCATGCTTACTCGAACCATAAGTGTCCGTGTAATGGGATCTTTGAGATAACGATACAATTTCATAAATCGTTATTTGATAGCTTAATCAATAGACGGCATTTCAAGACCATGAAGGATATGTTTGATAACGCTTCCAGTGGTCTTGTTTTCAGCCGGGAAATGATACTTGGCATTCAAGATAAATTAAGAATGTTGTCGAACGATAACAAGCCGGATTCTTTCAAGAACCTGTTGCGTTTGGTCGAGATTCTTAAGATTCTATCTTTGGATAAAGCAGCCCGTAGGTTGAATGCCGTGAACACGGTAAAGAACTATAATAATAACGATACCGATCGTTTAGATAGTATCATGTTATATTTACACGAAAATTATCAAAAACGTATCACCTTGTCGGAAGTGGCTAAGTTAACAAATATGAGCGATGCCTCATTGATGCGTTTCTTGAAGAAGTGGACGGGAAAGACATTTATCGATAACTTGAACGAGATCCGGGTAGCCGAGGCGGTATGCCGTTTGACCGATACAAGTGACAGTATTTCTGAAATATGTTACAGGTGCGGTTTTAATAATCTATCGAATTTCAACCGGGTATTCAAACGGCGTAGGGGGAGTACCCCTACAGAGTACAGGGAAAAATATTCCCGTTCGAGGTTTATAATTTAAAACATGATTTAAAGCATGTTTACATTGATTTGTGTCAAGTGTTGATGATATAGTATTATTTATTGCACATATAGTATTTGGTGGTCTTTGCTAAAGCCCTTACTTTTGTAAAGTTCAAGTGAAAGAGATTAGCACTTAGACAAAACAAACCTTAACTAAAACGCCAAAACCAATTATATCAAACACAAAAGGTATTTTTACATTGGTCTAAAGAATTGAGAATTAAAAACACAACTAGAAAACGACTGCCTGAGAAGGTAGTCGTTTTTGCATTTATAGTCTTCAACCCCTTTGTAACCCGGAATAAATATGTATATTTGTCTTCGCAATTTTTAATCACCATAAATTTAAAAGAAGAAAGTATGGAAAACAACAAACCTGCCAATAACGAGATTCAGATCGAGTTATCTGAAGAGATGGCACAAGGAACTTACGCCAATTTGGCTATTATATCTCATTCAAGCTCTGAATTTATCCTAGATTTCATCCGGGTGGTTCCGGGAGCTCCTAAGGCACAAGTGAAAAGTCGCGTAATCTTAACTCCGGATAACGCTCAACGTTTGTTATTCGCTTTGCAAGACAATATCAAGAAATTTGGGGAGCAACTTCAAGCAGGAAATAATAATAACAAAACAGCTAATTTTGAGGACTTCGCAGGTCCGACAGGAGAGGCTTAATAGATTTGTTTTCAGCCATAGAAAGAGTACTTTTCTACAAGAGTAGGGGAGTACTCTTTTATTGTTGGGATGGCTCGTTTACATTGAAAAACCTTGATGCCTATTCTTAGATGCTTACAATGGGCATTCTTAGGTGTTAAGAATGCCTGTTATAAACACCTAAGAATGCCCATCGTAAAGAATACCCTATCTCTCTATCCTAAAGATTAGATAATCCCATCAATATTTTCTTCAATACGGTTTGTGCGGAGATCTCACGGTTTGCCGCCTCGGGGATTACGATACTTTGCGGGCTCTCTATCACATCATCGGTAACGATCATATTGCGGCGAACCGGCAAGCAATGCATGAAATAAGCGTTATTCGTAAGCGCCATTTTCTCTGCGTCTACGGTCCAGCTACGATCTGTGCTGATTACTTGTCCGTAATTCGGATCTTTATAAGCGGACCAGTTCTTTGCGTAAATGAAATCCGCTCCTTCAAAAGCCTTCTTCTGATCGTATTCCACTTTAGCGTTGCCTACGAATCTAGGATCAAGCTCATAACCTTCCGGATGAGTGATAACAAACTCATAATCTGTAGCGTTCATCCATTCGGCAAAGCTGTTTGGTACGGCTTGCGGCAATGATTTCGGATGAGGAGCCCAAGTCATGACTACCTTCGGACGAGCTGTTTTCTTATATTCCTCTATCGTGATCAAGTCGGCGAAACTTTGCAACGGATGGCGTGTCGCCGCTTCCATGCTAAATACCGGCCGGCCGGAATGCTCGATGAACTGACTCAATATCTTTTCGTTATAATCATCTTCTTTATTCTCAAAGCGTGCGAAAGAACGGACCCCGATCACATCGCAGTAACAGCCCATTACAGGAACAGCTTCCAGCAAATGCTCCGGTTTATCACCATCCATGATAACACCTCGCTCTGTTTCCAGCTTCCATGCACCTTGGTTAACGTCCAAAACGATCGTGTTCATACCTAAGTTCATGGCAGCCTTTTGGGTGCTTAAGCGGGTACGTAGGCTTGAGTTGAAAAATATCATCAACAACGTCTTGTTTTTTCCCAGTTCACTAAACTGGAAACGATCTTTCTTGATCTCGAAAGCTTCATTAAGCGCTTGTTTCAAGTCACCTAAATCCTGTACGCAAGTGAAATGTCTCATATCTGTTACAATAATATTTTGTTAAAGGCAAAGATAATGACTACTTGTCAATTATCCTTTAGAAAGACCAAGGAATTGTTTAAGAGATCGTATCCGGAGGTGTTATGGGTAGTTTGAAACTGAAGGTAGAACCTTTCCCTTCCTCCGAGTTCACCCAAATGGTACCTCCCATGGCGGTGACCAGACCTTTACAGATTGAAAGTCCCAATCCGGTACCCGGTTCAAATTCGTTCAATTGCAGGAATCGCTCGAAGATGTGCCCTAGTTTGTCCTTCGGGATGCCGTTGCCTGTATCGGACACGTAAAATTGCACGCTGACCGGATACAACGATTGGTATCCGAAATGAATTTCTCCTTTCTCCGTATATCGGAGGGCGTTAGAAAGTAGTTTTTTCAAGATAAGCATAAGCTTATGTTTATCCGTGTGAAGAGATACGTTTGGAGAATCATCCAAGATTAACCGTACGTTTTCGGATATGCGGGGAGAGGCGTATTCGTATACATCGTGCATGATAGCGAGCGGATTTACATCCTCATATGACCAATTGATCGTATTGGACTCGATTCTGGACATCTCGAGTGTGTCATTGATTAATTCGAGCAAAGCCGTGTTATTTTCTTTAATCATGGAAATATACTGTTCACGCATTTCCGGATCATCTTCCAGTCCTAACATATCGGAGAAGCCGACGATGGCATTTAACGGAGTCCGGATCTCGTGCGTCATATTTGCCAGAAACGTAGATTTCAATAGGGAAAGATCCTTGGATTTCTGATGATTCGCGATAGCTAGCTCGTCGTTTTCCTTTTCGATAATGCTACCTATAATGACATGTGGGGTGCCGCTTTCATCAATATCCATGCTTTTACCCGATATTTCATACATCTTATAAGTCCCGTCTTGATTCTTCAGGTGGAAGGTGACGTTGTGAGACGATAATTTCTCGTCCCGGATTTTATTGAACAGATAGAAGAAATCCAAACTATCCTCTGGCTTACGTACGGATGATAAAGCCCTGCATATAAACCTGTTTTTATCTAATAGAGTATTGGTCGTGCCGTAGAATTGAAAACAGCGGTTACAATGCTTTTTGTCGCAAGTGGAGAAACGGTCGAAGCTGAATGAGTAAGCGGCTAATTTACCGTCTTCCAACGCTTGCCGCATCAATATCCGGCTCTCGTTCAATTGTCCCATCAATAGTTTATTTTCCCTGTCAGTTTCTTTTTCTCCCTGCTGCGTAAGCCAAAGCGTATACCCGCTAAGCCCCTGTTCATCGGTATAGATGGGTTCTACTTTAAACGTGACGGGCTCTTCGCATATAATTGCGTCACCTTTTCTTAAAGATGACTTCAAGGAATCGGTTAGTACGATGTTATTAAATAGATGTTCTATAATAAAGTCATGCTTATCTGCCAAGGAAAAATGAGCGAACATCGCCTTATTCAAGTCTATCAGATTTCCTTCCGTATCATAGATAGCCCCTCCTAAAGGACAGGAATAGAATGTATTTGAAACTAAAGTATTGAAAATATTTGAATCTATTACTGTTGACATTATTCGTTTAGATTTAAGTGTTGTTCTAGAAGAAAGAGACAGGCGAGTTCCTATATTCTCGTCTGCCCGTCTCCTTCTATGATGTATTTATAAGTCGTTAATTCAGGAAGCGCCATCGGTCCCCGGGCATGTAGCTTTTGGGTACTGATTCCGATCTCCGCCCCGAATCCGAATTGGGCCCCATCAGTAAAGGCGGTAGATACATTTGCGTATACGCAAGCGGCATCTACCAATTGCTGGAAGCGCCGGATAGTTTCCGGATCTTCGCTGATTATGCTTTCGCTATGTTTTGAACTGTACCGGGCGATATGTGATAGAGCCTCGTCTAAAGAGGATACGGTACGGATACTCATTTTGTAATCGAGGAACTCGGTACCGAAACTGTTTTCGTTAGCCTGTTGTAAAAGCGTCTCCGGATAATGTTCGGATAGAGCGGCATAAGCCGGTTCGTCCGCATAAATGATTACGTTGCTGTCCGGAAGCTT
The DNA here is from genome assembly GCF_003635405.1 of Parabacteroides sp. AF39-10AC. Classification (NCBI taxonomy): domain Bacteria; kingdom Pseudomonadati; phylum Bacteroidota; class Bacteroidia; order Bacteroidales; family Tannerellaceae; genus Parabacteroides; species Parabacteroides sp. AF39-10AC. Next base: position 117,432 of record NZ_QTLP01000010.1, read on the forward strand.
TCCACAGATATACGGAAGATCAGATAGACGTTCTCGGTGGATGATTAAGCAATCCAAGGCATTACATACGCTGACCCTCCGTGTCTTTGCGTTATTTACGATCTCACGTCCCTTGCCTTTATCTCCGGAGCGATCAAAATAGGTATGACAGATACCAGCGCCAGTCTCGATCACCGGAACTTTCGCGTGTTCCCGGACGAAGTGAATCAAGGAACTGCTTCCACGAGGAATGATTAAGTCAACCAAGCCGACCGCTCCCAGTAATTCCGCCGTAGCCTCTCGATCCGGAGGTAGTAAAGTGCATACCGCCGGATTTATACCCTGACGCTCTAATACAGAATGGATGATGCGTACCAAGGCTCGGTTAGAGAAGTCCGCATCCGATCCACCCTTTAGCACGCAAACATTACCGCTTCGGAAACATAAGGAAAAAACATCGAAGGTAACATTCGGACGAGCCTCATAGATCACACCGATCACCCCGAAAGGCACGGTTACTTTTCGGATAACCATTCCGTTCGGGCGGGTAGTCTCGCTCAAGACCTTATTTAATGGAGAAGGTAATGTCGATACATTCTCCATATCGGCGGCGATACCTTGTAGCCTTTCCTCTGTCAATTTCAGCCGGTCGTATTTCGGGTTCGCTGGGTCCATACGTTCCAGATCTTGGCGATTCGCGGCGAGTACCTCCTCCGTATGAGTCCGTAGAACCTGCGCTGTCTCCTTTAAGATCCCGATAATCGTTTGATCCGATAGCGTTATCAATTGTTTAGCCGCATCCGATGCCTGTCGCAGCATATCTTTTACATTCATACTTTTTAATCCAAATATAGATAATCATAATGTATAAGCGGTTTTAAATCCCGTTGCCCTATTTGCTTACGTGCTTCCTCGCTGTCATAGGCGGTACAGCCTACGCCGATTTGCACGCCTTCCTCATTCATTATCTTTACGATATCATCTTTTTCGAAATCACCCTCGATGCGGGTTACTCCAACCAATAATACGCTAGTCGCTTTCGGGGCGGTCAATGCCTCCTCGGCTCCTTTATTGATATGTATTTCCCCTTTGGCGAAACCCTCGGAGTGGGCGATCCATTTCTTTACGCTGCTGACGGGTTTCGAGGCCGGAATGAAACGGGTGCAGACCGTGTCGCTATCCACCGCCAATAACATCGGAAGGATATTATCCTTTTTGCCGTTGGCGATGATAACCGCAATACCTTCGTCTGCCACTTTTTGGGCGATATGACATTTCGTCAACATACCTCCCCGTCCAAAGGATGATTTGCTAGTCTGTACATATTCCGACAAATCTGTTTTCCCACATTCGATTTCCCGGATCACGGAACTATCCGGGTCCGACGGATTTCCATTGTAAATCCCGTCTATATTACTAAGAATCACCAAGGCATCCATTCCCATCATCGTAGCGATCAAGCCGGATAACTCATCATTATCCGTGAACATCAGCTCGGTTACGGATATCGTATCATTCTCATTCACGATGGGGATCACCTTGTTTTCAAGCATTACCTCCATGCAATGCTTCTGGTTTAGGTAATGCGTACGACTCCCGAAATTCTCTTTTGTAGTAAGCACTTGCCCGCAAGTCATGCCATGCTCCCGGAATAACTCGTAATACCGGTTGATCAACTTGGCCTGTCCTACCGCCGAATACAGTTGCCGGGCTGATACGGGATCCAGCTTTTTGCCGGCCTTTATCTCGCTTCGTCCGGAAGCCACGGCACCGGAGGAGATCAAGACGATCTCCATACCTTGCCGATGCAAGTCCGCTACTTGGTCAACCAACGCGGACATGCGGGTGATATCTAGCGTCCCATCCTTGCGGGTCAGGACATTACTTCCTATTTTTACAGCGATCCTTTTCAAGAAAGTTATGATTTATTATTTATTATCTTTATCCCGGATCTCTACCCGTCGGATCTTTCCGCTGATTGTTTTCGGCAGTTCGTCCACGAATTCGACAACACGGGGATATTTGTAAGGAGCGGTGACACGTTTCACGTGATTTTGCAATTCTTTGATCAAGGCATCACCCGCTTTATCCTTATAATCCTTCGCCAATACGATCGTGGCCTTTACTACCTGTCCGCGGATCTCGTCGGGGACACCGGTGATAGCACATTCCACTACCGCCGGGTGGGTCATCAAGGCACTTTCCACCTCGAACGGCCCGATACGATAGCCGGAACTCTTGATCACGTCGTCCGCGCGGCCAACGAACCATAAGTAACCATCCTCGTCACGCCAAGCCACGTCTCCCGTGTAATACAGGCCATCGTGCCAAGCTTCCCGGGTACGTTCTGCGTCCCGGTAATATTCCTTGAATAACCCGATAGGCTTGCCATTTGTTGTGTGGATCACGATCTGTCCTTGCTCGCCATCCTCCGCACGGCTTCCGTCCGGACGCAATAAATCGACATCGTACTGCGGGTTGGGAACACCCATAGAGCCCGGTTTCGGCTCCATCCACGGGAAAGTGGCGACTGTCAGAGTAGTCTCTGTCTGGCCGAAGCCTTCCATCAATTTAATGCCGGTCAGTTTATAGAACATATCGAATACGGCAGGATTCAAAGCCTCGCCGGCGATCGTACAATATTGTAAGGATGATAAATCGTATTTAGTCATATCCTCACGAATTAAGAAACGGAAGATCGTAGGAGGAGCGCAAAGCGAGGTGATCCGGTAATCCTGTATCATCTGCAACATATCAGCAGGCGTGAATTTCTCGTGGTCGTAAACAAATACGGTCGCTCCGGCGATCCATTGCCCATATAGCTTACCCCAAACCGCCTTGCCCCAGCCTGTATCTGCGATCGTCAGGTGAAGGCTGTCTTTATGCAAGTTGTGCCAGAAACTACCAGTCACGATATGCCCCAGCGGATACGTAAAGTCGTGGGCCACCATCTTGGGGTTTCCAGTCGTACCGGAGGTGAAATACATCAAAGAGATATCGTCATTGCTATTTGGGTGAGACGGGCGGACGAAAGGAGCGGCGTTTTGGATACCCTGTTGGAAATCCTCGAAACCTTCCGGTATTTCCGGCCCTACGGATACGACACTTTTTACGGTCGGTGAGTCCGGCAAAGCCTCTATGATATGTTTCGTTATCACTTTCTCTCCGGCGCAAACGATCATCTTGATATCGGCGGCATTCGCACGATAAACGATATCTTTCTTGGTCAGTAAGTGTGTAGCCGGTATCACGACAGCCCCTAATTTATGCAATGCGATGATAGAGAACCAGAATTCATAACGGCGTTTGAGTATCAGCATCACCATATCGCCGTGTCCGATCCCCAAGGATTGGAAATAAGAAGCTGTCTGGTCCGTATACCGTTTCAAGTCGGCAAACGTAAAATCAATATGCTCTCCATGATCGTTTGTCCAACATAACGCTTTCTTATCCGGTTCTTCCTCTGCCCAAGCGTCTACCACATCATATCCGAAGTTGAAGTTCTCCGGAACCTTGATCTTGAAGTTTTTAATAAAATCCTCTTGCGACTCAAACGTCGTTTTATCTATAAATCTTTCTAACATGCTGTTGATCGTTTATAAAATGACGGCCAAAAAACTGACCTTTTCCCCATCCAGCGCTTTCATACCGTGAGGAAGCTCTGAGTTAAAATAAATACTATCACCTTCTTCTAAGATAAGATCTTTATTGTTGATCTGTAGTAACAGACGTCCTTTTAATACCATATTGTATTCTTGCCCCGGATGGGAATTGAGATACATCGGCTCATCCTCTGGTTTGGGATGTACGGTTACCAAGAAGGGGTCCGCTTTACGTCCGACGAAACCGGCGGCCAATGATTGGTACTTATAGGCTTTCGTACGCTCTACGGCAACACCTTTTCCGTTACGAGTAATAAAGTACGTACTCATTTTAGGCTCGTCGCCAAACATCAACGTGGTTAATTCTACGCCATAAGCCTGTGAGATCTGGTGCAATACGCTAACGGAAATATCAACCGTGCCGCTTTCCAGCAGCAAATATTGCTCAGTCGTGAGGTTGCAGACCTTTGCCATTTCTTCCGGCGTAATCTCCAGTGCGTCCCGTAATCCGGCCAGACGCTCCGCGATTTGTTGTATCTGTTCGTTCATTTTGCTGAAGTTATTGTATTATGTCGCTCCAAAGATAGGAATAAAAAGCAAAAAGAAGGTGAAAGCCCTTGTTTTCTTTTCTAATTAACAGGTATGGCTTGTTTTTAATACAAATGACGCAGATAATACGGATAAGAATAGCAAATCCGTGTCATCTGCGTCTGAAAGATAAGCATCTAATACTTATTCAGCATTTTTCTTCAGCCATTCTAACCGGCGCTGATCCGGGAGGTGTTTTACCTTGAAATGCTCGAATGTCACATTAAATCCTTTCCCGTCGGGACAAGCGGCCATAAACCCGACTTGTACGGGGATATTGTCTTGTAGCCAAGCGTTACGCATAAGGGTGTATTCCTTATCATCGAATGAGTAGAAGATCTCCACGGCGTCCAATCTCCGGACTGCTTTTATCCATACATAAGGGATCGCTTTGTCTAAGGTGATAACGCTCCAGTCGGAGGTCTTATGCGTAACGACCGCGCTTAGGTTGTATTTACCATCCACGAACTCTATACCGGCTTTTATATAATTTTCATGATTGATACGAAGCATCAGGCCGGCTTGGTCAAAACGCTGCTTGTAATCGCCGGTTATCTTGACTTTCACTTCGAATTCACCCCCATAAGTAGCATAATAAAAAGGAGCGTCATCTACCGTAAACCCGTAATGGGAAATCCTCCAATAGTCACTTTGGGGAGTGACCTGCATGGAAAGCGACTTGTCTTTAATCTCCCATTGCTCCGGCTCGTTGAACCATTGCATCTTATCCAATGATTGCGCCCCGCAAAATTGCAAAGAGGCGACAATAACAAAACTCAGTAACACTAATTTTCTCATTTTACTTCTTATTTCTTATTTCTTATTTCTTATTTCGATTCTTTCTATTCCCGTAAGAGGTTAATGTTATTAACCTTACCTCTGGCAAAGGTAACGTGTTATTATAGATTGCGCAATGATTCTGAGATTTTATCTAGGAAGGAAAAGTAAGGGTTAATGTGTTTTTGTCTATTCGTATTTGATAACCTCGACCGGACAGCTTTCGGCAGCCTCTTTAATACCCGCCTCGAAATCATCGAAATTAACTCCTTCGTTTACACGTGAGCGATCTGTAACTGTGAATACTTCCGGGCAAATGCCCTCGCATGTACCGCAAGCGATGCAATCCTCCTCAATCCAAACTCTTTTAATTGCCATAATTTTATTCCTTTAAGATGATTAATATGTTAATGTAACAAACAACTTTCGCGGATTGTTTTCGGGAGAGGCCTTTTAGATCATTGTATAGACCGTGGAATGAGCTTATCTTTGGTTGATATATATTAACGTTTATACGCCACTGTTTTAAAATAAATTTGCTACGTTTACAGCAGAAAGTTTCATTGAATAACCATTTAAAAAATCTGAAGTATTATGGATAATGCTATTTTTAGATTTCCTAAACCCATTAATGAGCCGGTAAAAGCGTATGCTCCCGGATCAAGTGAAAAAGCATCCTTAAAGAAAGCGTTAGCGCAGATAAGTTCCGAGGAATGGGATATTCCTCTGGTAATTGGCGGAAAAGAGATCCGTACGGGTAATACCGGTAAGGTCGTTATGCCTCATGATCATCATCATGTATTGGCTACTTATCATAAGGCGGGCGAGAAAGAAGTACAAATGGCTATCGACGCCGCCATGAAAGCGCATAAGGAATGGTCAGAACTTCCATGGGTGGAACGTGCGTCTATTATGCTTCGTGTAGCTGAGTTGTTGGCTACGAAATATCGTTATATCCTGAACGCTTCGGTTATGTTGGGACAGAGCAAGAATCCGTTCCAAGCGGAGATCGACGCTCCCTGCGAATTGATCGATTTCTTGCGTTTCAGTACCTTCTACGCTAGTCAAGTATATGCCGATCAACCCTATTCCGAGACGGGTATATTGAATCGTATGGAATACCGAGCCTTGGAAGGTTTCGTGTTCTCGCTCACGCCGTTTAACTTTACGTCGATCGCTTCCAACCTGAATATGGCTCCGGCTATGATGGGTAACGTGGCGGTATGGAAACCGTCTACTACGGCGATCCATTCGAACTATTTCTTGATGAAGGTTTTCCAAGAGGCCGGTTTGCCCGATGGCGTAGTGAATTTCATCCCGGGACAGGGTAGCGTGATCGGTAAGGTGATTACGGGTAGCCGTGATTTGGCAGGATTCCATTTTACAGGCTCTACCTCTACGTTCAATACCTTATGGCGTCAGATCGGAGAGAACTTGGGGCATTATAAATCTTATCCAAAAATCGTAGGCGAGACAGGTGGCAAGAACTTTATCTTCGCTCATCCTTCCGCTCCGGCGTTGGATGTGGCTACCGCTATCGTACGCGGTGCGTTCGAGTATCAAGGGCAGAAGTGCTCGGCGGGTTCTCGGGCCTATATCCCGGCTTCTCTCTGGAAAGAGGTGAAAGATTACGTGGGCGATATGCTGAAAGAGATCAAGATGGGTGACGTGCAGGATTTCACGAACTTTGTCAATGCCGTGATCGATGAGGCTTCGTTCGATAACATCATGAGTTATATCGATTATGCGAAACAGTCTCCGGACGCGGAGGTTCTTTTTGGTGGTAACGGGGACAAATCGGTTGGTTATTTCGTGGAGCCAACGGTTATCCAGACCACGGACCCGATGTTCAAGAGCATGGTAGAGGAAATCTTCGGGCCGGTGATTACGATCTACGTATATGACGACGCTAAATATGAGGAGACTTTGGAACTTTGTGATCGAACTTCTCCGTACGGATTGACGGGTTCTATTTTCGCCCGTGATCGCTATGCGATTGATAAGGCATTCAATACCTTGCGCTATTCGGCCGGTAATTTCTATATCAATGATAAACCGACCGGCGCCGTGATCGCCCAGCAACCGTTCGGCGGTTCCCGTGCGTCTGGAACGAATGACAAGGCCGGTGGCCCGTTGAACTTGATTCGTTGGACGAATCCTCGTTGTATCAAGGAATGCTTGGTTCCTCCGACGAGCTACGGGTATCCGTTCTTAGGTGAGAAATAATTGTCATAATTAAGAAATACCAACTGATTGTGGGGGAGACGGGGCGTGCCCCGTCTCTACGCTATGACGTTACCTTTATCTACATACAATATGTTAGACTTTAACAATACCGAGATCGCTTTCTCGTCGAAGTCGCGGGGAGAACTACAAAATGCTTACTGGCTTTTTAATACGATAAAATATCCTTGGTTGGTAAAATGCGCTAAAGTAGCCACGAGTATAGCCTTGAAAATACATTTCCCGCTGGCTTGGGCGGTGAAGCCTACCTTATATAAACAGTTCGTTGGGGGAGAAACTTTACAAGACTGTTCCGCTGCCATCAACCACTTGATGAAATACAACGTGAAATCGACGCTCGATTATTCGGCGGAGAGCGAGCAGACCCCGGAGGGCATACAGGCGACTTTCGAGGAAACCTTGCGCTCGATAGATTTTGCGAAAGGAAATACGAATCTGGCCTATGCCGTATTCAAACCATCCACGATCACGACCGATGAGTTACTGGCCAAAGCTTCCGAGAAACGGGAAGAGCTTACGATAGACGATGTCCGGCATTTTCGCGAGTTCCGCGAGCGTTTTATGGCGCTTTGCCAACGGGCTTACGATAACGACGTACGTATTTTAGTGGATGCGGAGGATTATTGTTTCCAAGATGCCATTGATGCGTTGACCGATGAGGCGATGCGTAAGTTCAACAAGAAACGTGCGATCGTATTCGCTACCTTGCAAATGTATCGTCATGACCGGATGCCTTATCTGCGTCGTATCTACGATGACGCCGTGGCGAAAGGTTATATTGCGGGCGTGAAATTCGTGCGCGGGGCTTATATGGAAGCGGAGCGTGCCCGTGCGGCGGCGTTGGATTATCCCGATCCGATTTGTAAAGATAAGCAGGCCACGGACGAGAATTATGATGCGGCGGTCCGTTTCACCATGGATCATTTAGATCGTTTTGAGATGTTTATGGGAACTCATAATGAGGAGAGTAATTATAAGTTGGCGAAATTGATGGACGAGAAGGGGATCGCCCGCGATGACTCCCGTGTTTTCTTTGCGCAGCTATTGGGAATGAGCGATAATATTTCCTTCAATTTAGCCCATGCGGGATATAACGTAACCAAATACGTACCGTACGCCTCGGTAAGGGATGTACTGCCGTATTTGATCCGGCGTGCGGAAGAGAATACTTCTGTTGCGGGGCAGACCAGCCGGGAACTCCGGATGTTGGAGATGGAAATGGCTAGGCGGAAAGAACATAAACCCGCCGAGGGCAGGTAAAGTAGTTTGTCAGCATATTTCGGGGCGTATTGGTGCTGGCAAACTACTTTGTCTGCCTATTTTTATTTACTGGCCTTCAGTCCCCGGATCACGGAAGAGGTAAAACCGGAAAGTTCCATCTCATTTAGACCCTTGATCGTGATTCCGCCCGGAGTCGTTACCTTATCGATTTCCATCTCCGGGTTACTTTTATTCTCGATCAATAAATCAACGGCACCTTTCACGGTATGCGCCACGATCTCTTGCGCCTGTTTCGGATAGAAACCCAATTCCACGCCGCCTTCTATCGCCGCACGGATATAACGCAAGGCGAAAGCAATGCCACTGGAGGCCAATGCCGTTCCTGCGGCCATCAACCGCTCTTCTACCAGCATGGCGTTACCCAGCTCGTTGAAAATCCGGATGATTAGGTCCGTCTGCTCCTTGGAGGCATTGCGGGCGGAGACGAAAGTCATGCTGCTCATCACCTCGATAGCCGTATTGGGCATGATCCGGAAGATGGTGGGAGTAGCCAGACAATCGAAGTCCGTATTCTTGGTCAAATAAGTATTCAACAGGTCGAAAGTCACGCCAGCCGCTACGGATACGATCATTTGTCTCTCGAAGTCGAGCACCGACTTAATCTCATCTATAATCATTTCCACACGCCAAGGTTTAACGGCGATGATGATGATATCAGCGTTTCGTGCCGCTTCCACGTTATCATGGGTCAAGATAAAGTCCGGATCGATCTTTCTCATCTTCTCCAAGGTCTCGTCCGATTGGGCGGTACAAGTGATATCAGAGGCTTTGAACATGGTTCCTTTCGCTAAACCTCGGGCGATCGCTCCACCGATATTACCCGAACCGATAATAGATATTCTCATTTTGCAGATAATTAGTTATATTATTATGTTTTCTGAAGAGGCAAACTTAGATAAAATATCTCAAATACGTACGACTTTGTAGAGTTAGCTACGGATAAAAAACTTACATTTGCGGTCGATACGGACTTAATACTAATATAAATATATAAAATTACATGAAAAAGACAATTCTAGTTTCAAGCATGCTATTCGCTCTGGCTATGTCCGCTACGATCCAAGCGCAAGACACGGAGAAGAAGGAGAGTGAGGAGGGATTCGTGTTCACGACCGTGAAAGAGAACCCCATTACATCTGTTAAGAACCAAAATCGTGCGGGTACGTGCTGGTGCTACTCCTCGTACTCTTTCTTGGAGTCGGAGTTGCTTCGTATGGGAAAGGGCGAGTATGACTTATCCGAGATGTTTACGGTATATAACACCTATCTGGATCGTGCCGACGCTGCTGTGCGTACGCATGGGGATGTTTCGTTCTCGCAAGGTGGATCTTTCTATGATGCGCTTTATGGAATGGAAACATTCGGCTTGGTTCCGGAAGAGGAGATGCGCCCGGGCGTGATGTATTCCGATACGTTGAGTAACCATACCGAGCTTTCCGCCTTGACGGACGCTATGGTGGCCGCTATCGCCAAGGGAAAGTTACGCAAATTGCAGTCTGATGAGAATAACGCCATGTTATGGAAGAAGGCGGTCGCTGCGGTACATCAGATCTACTTGGGGGTTCCTCCTGAGAAATTCACGTATAAAGGGAAGGAATATACACCGAAATCTTTCTTCGAGTCTACAGGTTTGAAGGCTTCGGATTATGTCTCATTGACTTCTTATACGCATCATCCGTTCTATACCCAGTTCCCGCTAGAGATTCAGGATAACTGGCGTCACGGTATGTCGTATAACTTGCCGCTGGATGAGTTTATGGAGGTCTTTGATAATGCGATTAATACGGGTTATACGATCGCTTGGGGTTCCGATGTGAGCGAATCTGGTTTTACTCGTGACGGAGTGGCCGTTATGCCTGATGATGAGAAGGTACAGGAGTTGAGCGGTTCCGATATGGCTCATTGGTTGAAATTGAAACCGGAGGAAAAGAAGCTGAACACAAAACCGCAACCTCAGAAATGGTGTACGCAAGCAGAGCGCCAGTTGGCTTATGATAATTATGAGACGACCGACGACCATGGTATGCAGATCTACGGTATCGCCAAAGATCAAGAAGGTAACGAGTATTATATGGTGAAGAACTCGTGGGGAACCAACAACAAGTATAACGGTATTTGGTATGCTTCCAAAGCATTTGTCCGTTATAAGACCATGAATATCGTGGTTCATAAAGATGCCCTGCCTAAAGCGATCAAAGCCAAGTTAGGTATCAAATAATCGGTCCGCTAAGGATGGTTTAAATAAAAACTAAACCCCGATAGCTTCCGGCGATCCGGTAAGACTATCGGGGTGATCTATATATACAAAGATGTGCTGCCTATATTATTGAACAAGTTTTAGTGTGTAGTTAAGATCTGCCGCCGCTTTTTGCAACGTGTCGTTCATCAAGGTCAAGTTATCCCCTTCTACTAGGAAATAAATGACGGGTTCGCCATCACTAGGAATCAACTCGTAGATTACTGCGCTAACGTCATCGGGAGCTCCGTGCTTTACTTTTTGTTTACCGGTTGTAATGGCTTTCTGAGGAGCTTTCTTCGCCGCTCCGGTGCTTGAGGCTACTGCTTCCGGTACGGTATAAAGAGCATCCAACTCGAATACGCCTTCCTCGTCTGCGTTATCTTGTTGATAATACAAGGTTAAGTCATAATCTACATTCACGCTATCCGGAGAAGTCAGGGTTCCCTTATACTTTTTTTGGATAACCGGTCCCTTTTTAGGATCAGCCTTCAAGGAATCTCTCATATTCACGGGTTTTGCCGGTTGAGTCGCCTTAACAGAATGGATCAGTGGCAGAGACGGAGCGTCCGGAGCCGCCGACATTATGGCGAATTCTTCTTCCTCTACTTCTACGGGAACATCCTTTTGGGCTTGTTTCCCGCTACATGCGGCCAAAAATGCCATAGCCGCTACTGCGATAAAATACTTTTTCATTACCATTATTTATTTTATTAGTGACGTTTGGACATATAACATAAAATCCCCCACGATTTGTTTCGTGAGGGATCATTTTTAACTATTTACCGTGAAATATTTATTTCTTTGAAGGCTCTACCCTGTCATCCGGATAGGGAGAGGCCGGGATCGTGGAAGCGCTTCCGTCTCGTCCGGCGAAATAGTGCGGTGACATGATCTCTACGCCAGCCTCATTGAATACGTCCTGTATGTTTTGATGCAGGTCGGAATAGATATCCCCGAGTTTATCGGCGTCCTTTATATAAGCGTTGATTTGATAACAGGGATAGTAATCGCTTAGTTCGGTCTCCAATACGAAAGGCTTCGGCTCTGGCAATACCCCGGTGGTCTGGCGGGCGGCATTGATCAATAATTGATGAACTTGCCGCCAAGGTACGTCGTAGCCGATCGTAACCGTGCTGTGGATGATTAATCCGTATTGCCGTGCGGATACGCTATAATTTGTTGTATGGGAGGACATGATAAAGGAGTTCGGGATGGTCACTACCTCATTCTTAGGGGTACGTAAACGGGTGACAAACGGAGTCTTCTCGATCACGTTGCCAGTCGTCTCGTTTAGTTGGATACGGTCACCCAATTTAAAGGGCCTCATATAAGTAATGACCAGCCCTGCGATGATATTTCCGATCACCGTACTGGAACCCAACGATATGATCAAACCGACAAATACGGATATGCCTTGAAATACCCCCGAGTCCGATCCCGGCAGATAAGGATAGATCATGGCGATCATAAAGGCGTATAGCAGGAAACGGATGATATTAAACGTCGGTTGCGCCCAATCCGGGTAAAAACCTGATATTTTCAGGTTCTCGCTCTCTATCTCGTTGGCTATGTATTGGATTCCTTTTACGATGTATTTGATACAGTAATAGATCACCAAGATGATAAACAAGTTCGGAATATAGGAAGCTACCGATTTAAAGATCATCTTTACCGGCTCCAACAAGTAGGAGAATATCTTCAAGGCTAGATCTTCTGTTTGCGGGAAGATAGCGAAAAGGATCGGTACACTGATGGTTAATTGGATTAGTAACACGATCCATCGTATTACGTTGGTGAAAAACATCAATACGCGTCCTTGGCGATGTGTGTTGAGAAATTCATAATCCCGGATGGTAATAGATCTGAGTCGGTTCTGCTTTAACCAGATAATTTTCCTGCGTAGTTTCTTAAACAGATGGTTGGTCAGCTTAAACAGGAAATATTGGATGATAATTACGAGGATGAACAATAATACCCGTTTCGCTATCTGCAAGATACTATGTTGCTCCCTTAGCTCTTGTATCTTGTTTTGGATAATCGGTTGATATTGTTCTGCGAGGGCTATACGACTGAGATTTTGCCATAGGGCATCTTGATCGGTGATACTTAGGATAACCTTATCTCCGTACATGATATCCGTTACGTATTCGCTGTCATAGATATAGATGGAATCCTTCTTCAAGGAATGCGAGGTCCCGATCTTTACCATGATATTGAGGATGTCCTCAGCCCGGTCAACCGGGGTGCGGCCTCCGCGCTTGGCGTAAAGGTGAAATAAGGTATCCCCCTCTACGACTACAGGTACGCCGGGAGTCAGTGCCCGAAGGGAATCGATACGGTTTCGTTGCTCGGCCCTTTTTAGGGAGTCGGCGGTAGCGTTGCTGTTTTTCGTGCTTTCCAGCTCGTCTTTCAGTAAGATCTCGTTTAGTTTCATCTCTTGCAACTGGAGGGCTAGCTCCTGCATCTTGATGGAATCCTGCCGATGTTGCTCATCGAGCGAAAGCGTATCGGTTGGGGTAACTGGTTCCTCCGGATCATTGCCTAATGTCGTAGACAATAGTTCTTCGGCCTTTTCCCTTAATTGGGCGTTGGATACCGTTGGCAGGAAACTGATTCCTGCCAAGATCACTAATCGCAATAAAAATTGTTTCATCGAATCGTGGATTAACTATTTACCACCGGCCGGAAGATGCTCCAGCCAGTATTTAGCCATTGTCTTACGTAGGTGAAGAGTCGTTCCTTCCCTTTCGTTGATGCTATGGCTACGCATCGGGTAACTGATTTGCGTAAACATCTTTCCGTTCTTGATCAACTTGTTCACCAGCATCTCGCAATTTTGGTAATGCACGTTATCATCTCCCGTACCATGAATAAGCAGCAGATTACCTTCCAGTCCCTCGGCATAGGTAATCGGGGAACCTTTGCGGTAGCCTTCCGGATTGTTCTGCGGAGTATTCATGTAACGTTCTTGGTAGATCGTGTCGTATAGGCGCTGGTCAGCGACAAAAGCGATCGCTATACCGGTATGGAATACTTTCGGATAACGGAACATGCAGTTCAAGGTTTGACTGCCGCCGCCGCTCCATCCGGTAATGCCGATCCGGCTGGCATCGATAAACGGATGTTGACGGGCCATATCTAAAATACCCCTGCTTTGATCCTCGGAGGAGAAAGTGCCCACTTCCCCGTAAATACATTTACGCCATTCACGCCCACGAGGAGTATTCGCACCCCGGTTCTCTATACTCACCACGATATAGCCTTGGTTCGCCATATATTGTTGCCATAAATCTCCGTTACCCCATACATCTTGTACGGTGGCGCTCGCCGGCTCGCCGTATACCTCTATGATAACCGGGTATTTCTTGGATGCGTCGAAATCGACAGGTTTTATCATCCATGCGTCCAAGGTTAGATTGCCGGACTTGACCTTGATAAATTCTTTCGGGTTTAATCCTAAGGCAGCGTATTGGTCCTTGGCTTGAGCATTATCCTCAAGCATGCGTACGGATTGATGTTTCGGAAAAGAAACCATGTCGATAACAGATGGGGTAGAGGCGTTACTATACGTATGTATGGCCCATTTGCCGGTGGGTGACATGTTGTAGCGGTGCTGTCCGGATTGTTCCATGGGGCTTACACGCTCCACTTCTCCATTGCCGAATGCTTTAGCCCGGTACAAGTAGCGTTGGGTGAAATTGTCCGGGGAGGCAATGAAATAGACCCAGCCCTTTTGTAGATCGGTCCCGACCGGCGAGATATAATCAAAATCACCTTTGGTGATGGGTTGTATCTCTTTTCCGTCACGGCTTATCCGGTATAAATGCCGCCAGCCACTACGCTCGCTTTCCCATGTGAAATAGCGGTTGTCCTTTAACCATTGTATGTTATCATTCGTGTCTAGCCATGCGGCATCCGTATCGGTGAAGATATTATTCAGCGAGTTATCGGATATCTTGGCGATCCATACCTTATTTGTATTCTGCGGGCGGTTTAGTTGCTGTATGAACAACTCGTCGCTTTCGGGGATGAATTCCATACGGGGCAGGTAGTTGTTCCGGGGATCTCCGGGTATGGCGATCCAAGTGGTGTTCCCGCCGGTAGAGGAAACGTAGCCTACTTTTACGGCTGAATTGGTGGTTCCTGCCTTGGGGTATGGGAAATGGATTACCTTTGCGTAGATGGAGTCTACATTATTAATAATGTCGAACACTCCCGTTCCTTTCGTATCGCTTTGCCAATAGGCGATATGCTTTCCGTCCGGGCTCCAGCGGAAACCATCCCGGCAACTGAACTCCTCCTCATATACCCAATCGAAGGTTCCGTTGACAATCGTATCGCTTCCGTCTTTTGTTAGCTGCGTGATTTTCCCGGAGTCTATATCTTCTACATATATATTATTGTTGGAAACATAGGCCACACGTGTGCCATCCGGAGAGAATTTAGCGAACATCATGGAGGATTCCGGCATTCCTTTTCCCAATTGACGTAAAGCGCCGTCCTTTAGGTTTAATACCCAATAGTCACCCCGTGTATCATAACGCCATACCCGTCGGGTATTGTTATAAATCAAGATTTTCTCATTATCCGCACTCCAAGAGACGCTACGTACGGGGATAGGCCTTCCGGTAGATTTGTCCGTCAATAGGGATGAGGGGATAATGACTTCACGGGAGTTATCTTTCGCTCGATAGGCGACGATATCCGTGCCTCCGGTTTGCTTATTATTTTCCAAGCGGCTATAACGTTCACCGTCTTTTAGCCAAGTCATGCTTCCGATGCCTTTTGTTTGTATGATGTTACCGGCAACTATATCCTCAAGATTCAACGCTTTTTGTGCCATGCTTATACCTCCCGACAGAAGGCTGATCGTGGCGATCGCTATTAATTTGTTTAGTTTCATGTTGTATTAGTTGGTTACTACTATATTTATGCAAAGAACGGAAAGTTAGTTGATATAACAAAATGGATTTGTATATTCGCGCCTCGGAAATCAAGAATAATCATAGTTTAATTTTATATAGAAATCGGAATGAAAGCACTTTCAATGTATGTATGGTCACTTGTAGTGATCATGATGATGGGATTTACTTCTTGTGGGGATGATGATGAGCTTCAATTCTCGGAAGAGCAATTGGCTTATATCAACAAAAACAAGGAATACATCTGGGAGAAGAAAGCGGAGAAAGACGAGAACGGTGAATTGAAATATAAGCAAGTTGTTATAGGAGGTGATACTGCCTTATATCGGATCATTCAGAAAGAAAATGAGTGGACAACGACACCTTCCGCAACCTCAGTGGTTTATTTGCTTGATCTGGAAGGAAAATATATTGACGGGAAAGTCTTTCAAAAGAAACTGGATAGATCAAGTTTTTCTATGAACGGCATTATCCCGGGCTTAAGCGGTGTCTTATTGAATATCCATCTGGATGAGACCGTGGAGGCGATTATCCCGGCTTCGCTAGGTTATGGATATGGAGATTATAGCGGTATCCCCGGAGGTTCTACTTTAATCTTTACTTTTACCTTGGATAAGGTAGAATGAATAATACCTTGATGGATAAGCCTATCTTCTATATCCGTCTCCGCTGAATGTTCGTTCGCCGCCGCTGAATGTATATTCGTCGCCGCCGAACGAACATTCAGCGGCGGCGAATAAAGAAGATATCGGGTTGCGGGAGGTTTTATATAGTACTGGGAGAACTTTTTATTCGGTT
The DNA here is from genome assembly GCF_003635405.1 of Parabacteroides sp. AF39-10AC. Taxonomy (NCBI): domain Bacteria; kingdom Pseudomonadati; phylum Bacteroidota; class Bacteroidia; order Bacteroidales; family Tannerellaceae; genus Parabacteroides; species Parabacteroides sp. AF39-10AC. The sequence goes on from NZ_QTLP01000010.1 coordinate 133,862, forward strand.
TGATCTGACTTTTATCTTTATAAGATTTGGCACGGTTGCTTAATTCAGCCAACGGGTTAATAGTATAAATAGGTGTGGTGTAATTTCTTTATTTTGAACATGTATACGATTTGTTCGTAAATATTCGATAGTTTCGTTGATTATCTCCTTTTTTCTTTTTAATTTGGCGGATTATAAACATAATCTTGATATTATGAAGACTGCCATTGTTCCTTTCTTGTTGCTTCTGAATATTCTTGTCGCTGTAAATGCACAGACTAAGGATTCTGTTATCTTGGTGAAAGATAGTATTACGGTAAAATTGCCGGATGTCTACGTTACTTCCGAGCGTCCTTTGGTTACGGTTACGGACGATGCCTTATCTTTCGACGTGCCTAACTTGATCATGGCCAAACCGGTGAATACTGCATTTGATATTTTAGGAGAGATTCCCGGATTGGTGAAAGAAGGGGACAACGTTAGTATCATCGGCGTCCCTACTACGAACATTATTATTAACGGACGTAAAAGCTCAATGTCATTGTCCCAGATTGTAGAGCTTCTGAAATCTAACTCGGCCAGCAAAGTAAAGAGTATAGAGCTTTTGTATAGCTCTCCTCCAAAATATGGCGTAAAAGGAGGTAGTATAAATATCATTATGGAGAAGAAAGTGAATGAGGATTTAAGTGCCGATATCTCTTTGACCGGAAAGCAAGCTTTCTACTTCTCGCCAACCGGGTTAGTGAATTTATCTTACTCCAAAAAGAAATATAGTCTGGATCTATCTTATTCCGCTAATTATAACCATTCCCGTTCAACCGAGGATATGAACGCCTATCCTATCGTGAAGGATCGTCCTTATGAGATCCTGCAAGAAAATACGGCGGTAGGTCGTTCCATGAACCATACGATTGGGGCAAGTGCCAGTTGGTTTATGGATAAGGGGCGTGAGGTGGATATTTCTTATTATGCCAAGATAACGGATTCTAATTCCAAACGATATTCGAACACTCTATTTGTGGGTATTGAGAATGCGGAAAGTAATAATAAGTTATCGGGCCCGAAGAATCTTCAAAATGTACGGTTGAATTATGCACATTCCAAGAACTTGAACGCAGGGGTGGATTATACCTATTATAAGGATCGCAGGGATCAATATATGATCTCGGATTATCCCGATACGAAACAAGAGGTGGAGGCTACCTCCCGGCAAAATATCCATTTGGCGAATGTATTCGTTAACTACGAACGGGTATTAGGAAAAGGATGGAAAATTAACGTAGGCACGAATGTGCAGTTATCCTTTACGGATAATAGCTCCTTTACCTACCAAGATAAACAGGAGGATCTGTCAGCTACGTTTGCCCAAAAAGAAAAAGAGTATACGGCGGGATTGTATGCCGGTTTCTCTAAGCGTTTTGGCAAGAAACTGGTGTTGAGCGCTTCTCTTTCGGCGGAGTATAATAAGGCGGTGATTGATTCGGCGGGCCGGAAATGGACCTTATGGTCTGGGGTAAATCTCTATCCACAATTGAACTTGAGTTATACGATCGATCCATCGAATATGCTTCAAGTCAATTTCTCCAGCGATAAGAAGTATCCGGCGTATTGGGTCATGAGCTCGAATGTTTCTTATTTGAATGTGTATAGTCAGGTACGGGGAAATCCTTATTTGGAACCGGAACGTATTTATATGGCTAGGGCTAATTATATCTTGAAAAAGAAATATGTTTTTGGACTATTCGCCAATCATCATGTGAATTATATTCGCCAATTGTATTATCAAGATACGAAAGCGTTGAGAGCCTATTACCAATCGGTTAATTTCGATAAGCATAATACTTTCGGGGCGATGGCAGTTATCCCGTTTCGGATCGGTGGGGTGGTTAGCTCACGGTTCGTGGCATCGGGCTTCTTGATTCAAGATGAGGGAGTGTTTATCGATATTTCGTTTGATCGGAAAAAGTTGTTCGGGCAGTTGATGTTGTTCAATACGTTTACTTTATCAAGGAAAAAGAACTTATCGTTAGAAGTTAACGCTCGCTATAGTGCGCCTTCGATACAAGGTATCTATGATGTGGATGGTATTTATAATGTATCGGCAGGGCTTGTCTGGAACCCGATACCGAAAAAATTAAGCGTAATGCTACGAGGTGAGGACTTATTAAAGGGCTTACGTGCGAAAACGCATATTGATTATCCCAGCCAGAAGAGTGATATGACGATCTATTCGGATACTCGTTCTGTATCGCTCACCTTAAAGTATACATTGGGCAAGATGAACCGGAAGAATAAGAAAGAGATCGATTCTTCACGGTTTGGTCAATAAAGTTCTTATGGAATCCATTCGATAACGCCTGTGACTGGATGTTGTTTTTTCCAGTCCTCTAATTCCGCATACGTACGCACGCCGTCTTGAATGACTGCTTGGTAATATTCCACGCCCATGATTTTCGCTGTATCCGGTGTCTCATATTTCAGTTTTAAGATGGCCTGCCGGGTCTCGTCAGTCAGTACGGCGGTTATACGTTCGGCCATTTTCTCGAAATAACCGTCATAACGGGAACCTTTTACGATATGGATCATATCAATTTGCCAGAGTTCGTTATCCGGGTCTTGGAACCATGCGTGCCACTCTACGCATTGTTCTTCCGTATCGAGCGAATTTCCGTATTCGATCCGTTTAATGAGCGGGTTCTCCGCTAGTCGGGCCATCGCTAGGAAGCTGTCGGATATACGGAAAGGAGAAGTGTAAATATGAAAGTCGATATCCTTATGTTTCATGAGTAGTCCCATATTCAAGGAGCCTACTAGGTTTATTTCCGCCCCGACGGATTTCCATATATTTATAATGTCGGTTTGCCGGATCACTTCCCAAGCTCTATCTTGGTTTCTTTTCGCTAATTCTAATAGATGTTTCATGATTTAAATAATTTGAGGTGTGAAGTTAAGACACGAAGCGGGATAAGGAAATAGCTATTTATAGCTAGGTTGGTTTTAATATATCATACGGGTACACTATTTCCGGTTGTAGGGACGGGGCACGCCCCGTCCCTATAAGTTGGACAATATATATTTATCTTTTGAATAACCGGAATAACTCACCGATCCATAAAACCAGAGAGGAAGATCCGATAATGATCGCCCAATCTTCCAAGGGCAAAGGTATTACGCTGAACATCTCGCCTCCAAAAGTGACGATTAAGTATTGACCAATCAAAATCAGTAAAGCGACCAGCAAGAAGCTTTTACTATCCTTTAAATTGGCAAAAGCGGAACGTCCTTCCATAAATGCCTTTGCGTTAAACATATTCCAGAACTGTAGCATCACGAAGAAGCTGAAGAACCACGATAAATCGTGCGGCGTTAAACCGTCTTGCGCATGGAAATAGAACAACAAGCCCATCAAGATTACGACAAAAGCGAATCCGACGCCGAAAATATTATAGGCCATCGGGCGGGTGATAATGAAATCTCCATCCTTACCGCTCCGGCGAGGTTTATCTTTCATCACTCGCTCATTCGGTGGGAGAGAGGCCAACGCCCCGGCAGCGAATGTATCCATGATCAAGTTTACCCATAACATCTGCGTGATAGTCAAAGGAGATTCCGTACCTAATAAAGAACCCAATAGCACGATCAAACAAGCGGCTACATTGATGGTCAATTGGAATAACAAGAATTTCTGGATATTCCGGTACAAGGAACGTCCCCACATCACCGCACGGGTAATGCTACTGAACGAGTTGTCGATAATCGTAATGTCGCTGGCTTCCTTGGCAACTGAAGTACCGTCACCCATGGAGAGGCCTACTTGTGCCGCTTTCAAGGCGGGGGCATCGTTTGTCCCGTCGCCGGTAACCGCTACCACGGCGCCTTTCTGCTGTAATAATTGTACCAAACGCTGTTTGTCCGTAGGACGGGCACGGCACATGATCTTCAAGTCTAAGACACGATCCAAGGCCTCTTGGTCGCTAAGCGCCTCGAATGCGGGACCCGTGATAATGTTCCGGTCGGTATCATTCGCTTTCCACGTACCGATCTGTCGTCCGATTTCTTTAGCCGTACCCGGTGTATCTCCGGTGACGATCTTCACGTCGATACCTGCGTCCAAGCAACTTTGAACAGCGGGGGGCACATCCGCACGTACCGGATCGGAGATAGCGACGATACCTAGGTACGTTAAATCCGTATCATGTAAACGACCCTCAACGAAGAAGGTCTCATCCATTCCATCCTCAATTATCTGGTAAGCGAAGCCAAGCGTACGCATCGCTTGGTTCTGGTAATCCAATAATTGTTTTTCGATGCCGGCTTTACATTCCGCCACCGGTTTGTAAGTTCCGTCTATCGCCACCCGGTTACTGTTGGCCAGTACGATTTCGGGAGCACCTTTCACGTAAAGTACCTTCTTGCCGAGTAACGGTGATTGTACGATTGTAGCCATATATTTCCGTTCCGTAGAGAAGGTCAATTGATCTAGGATCGTAGCGTTCTCTCTTAATTCCAGATAATTTTGGTGTTGTCCGTTCAACCAGAGTAAAAGGGCGGCCTCCGTCGGGTTTCCAAGGGTTTTTACCTTTTCTTCCGAGAAATCGAGGAATGCCGTGGAGTTCGTGGAGATACCTTCTTTGATCAGGTTACTTAACTCATCCTCCCCAAGCTTTTGGTCTTTCAGGTTGTAGAAATTCGTTTGGTAGACTTGCATTTGGTTCTGCGTCAACGTTCCGGTCTTGTCCGTACAAATTACGGTAGTCGCTCCCATGGTCTCACAGGCGTGCATTTTGCGGACAAGATTATTCGTCTTCAACATACGGTTCATGCTGAGGGCCAAACTTAACGTGACACTCATCGGTAATCCTTCCGGAACGGATACCACGATCAACGTAACCGCTACCATAAAGTAGTTGAGGATATGGGCGATGATGTCCATCGCCGGCATCCCGGGGAAACTATCCGATAAAAGGAATTTTACGGTCAAGGCGATGAACGTCACCCCGGCGATCGTATATCCGGCTTTACTGATCACGCTAGCCAAGCCTTTCAACTGTATTTGTAAAGGAGTCTCTACATCGCTCTCGATTTGCGAGCCTTCGTAGACCTTACCGTATCCGGTAGCGTCACCCACCTTTTCTACTTGCATTACGCCATGTCCGTCCACGACCGTCGTTCCTCGCATGACTACATTGGACGGATAAGTCGCTTCCGTATCGAAATCCGCCTCGTTTGTAGTCTTGCTGATAATCGGTTCACCGGTTAGTGTGGATTCGTTGATCTGTAGGGAGATGGCTTCAAGCAAATGTCCATCTGCGGGAATTTCCTCACCTGTCTCCAAAACAACGATATCGCCTACGACGACCTCTTTTTTCGGTATTTGGCAGATATTCCCGTCACGGATTACCTTCACTAAAATATCATCATTGACTGTATTCAAGATATCGAATGCCTTGTTCGCTTTCACCTCGAAGAAAAAGCCCACGCAACTGGCAAGCATGATTGCGAAGAAAATGCCGATCGGCTCCAAGAAGGCCGTAAAACCTTTCGCCTCAGGTCCCCAGCAATGTACGCCAGCGATTATCATGGACAAGAGCCATGCCACTAATAATATACGAATAATAGGATCTTCGAATTTCTCCAAGAATTGGCTCCATAACGAAGCTTTCTTGGGCGGGGTAAGTACATTCTCGCCGTGAAGGCGCCTGCTCTCTTCTACTTCTTGTTTGGTTAATCCTCGGTACTGATGTTTTTTCTCCATAAATTTATTAATCTGATTAAGAAAATAGGATAGCAAATTACGTAAAGTTATACGACATATACAAGGGTTTAACCTTTTTGCATATATTTGTGTTGTATAACAAATTAATTTTTAATTAAAAGATGAAGAAAGTACTATTCATGTTATTGGCTATGTTCGCTTTGAGCGCCTGCCAATCAAAGGATTCATATGTGAAGGAGTTTAGTGATTTTGTAGATAAGGTGGAAATGGAGGCCGCTGATTATACCGATAAGGACTGGAAGAAGGCGGATCTGAAATTCTCGGATCTATCCACGGATCTTTACGCCAAGTTCGAGGAAGAGTTAAACGCTGATGAGAAAGCGGAGATCATTAAATTGCAAGCGACATACGCTGGATTGAAAATGAAAGCGGGCGTGAAAGACGCTGCCAAAAAAGTGGATAAGTTCTTGGATGGTTTGAAGGAAGGAACAAAATAACCTCTAATACGAAAATAAGATGAACAGAAATTGGGTGTATTCGCTATTTGCTTTATGGATCGTCTGTTCGTTCGCCTGTACGCAGCCTAAACCTGTGGCGAATGTGGATGTTCAAAAAGAGAATTTCGTATTCTCTATAAAAGGGACAGATACATTGTCCTTGGACAAGTATGAGTTGCCTTCTATATCGCCCGCCTCAAAAAAGCCTGTGATGATTTTTGCTTTTGGCGGTGGGTTTAAAGGGGGAGATAAGGCGGATAAAGGATATATTCCCTATTTCGAGTTCCTCGCCCGAAACGGATTTGTGGTCGTTTCTACGGATTATCGTACCACCTTGAAGAATCTGGATCCTTCTAAAGTCTCTTCTCCGATGGACTTTATCGCAGCCTTGCAGCATGCGATCGATACGGCGGTAGAGGATTTTTATGATGCTACCGGTTTCGTGATTAACCAAAGCTCGGATTGGAACATCGATGTGGAGCAGATCGTAGCGAGCGGTTCAAGTGCCGGGGCGATTACGGTATTGCAGGCAGAGTATGATTTATGTAACGGACATGAGTTGGCGAAAAGGCTACCGACAGGTTTCAACTATGCCGGTGTGATCTCATATGCCGGTGCGGTCTCTGGTGTGCTTCCTCCACATTGGGAAAAGATGCCTTGTCCGATTATGCTATTCCATGGCGATGCGGATAAAACCGTTCCTTTTGAACAAGCCGCTATGGAGAACCTCGGCGGTTTATGGGGATCATCCGCTGTAGCGAAAAGTCTGGAAAATCTTCAAGCTTCCTATTATTTTTATAAGGTAGAGAATGCGGGGCATGAGATCTCTGGGCTTCCTATGTCCCGGAACCAATACGATATCATGAGCTTCTTGAGCCGTCAAGTCTTAGGCGATGAGAATTTAGCGATCACGACAGACGAACGTGTTCCCGGTGATACGATCGTACGGAAAGATTTTACCGTACAGGATTATATCTTGGATAATTTGCGTTAATATAATAATGAAATATAAACAGCCTTAATTTGACCTTTTTAGATTAAACTATTCACCCGAAGGATTGTCTTTACTATATAGAGTGATTAATAGTGTGTTTAGTTTATTAAGGTTATGAGATTAACAAGGTTAGTTGGATTTTTAGGGATTGTCCTTTTTTGTGCAGGGCAATCCCTTTTTGCTCAAAGTAAGCAAGAGCGGAAGGAGCAAAAAGAGAAAGTAGTGAGGGAGATCGTGGATAGCGGTTGTATTAAGATCGATGTGGATCGTGCCGTACCGATGGCCGGGAGATCCGTCAATCTTACTTCCCCCTACTCATTGGAAATACATGGTGACTCGATCCTGTCTTATCTTCCTTACTTTGGACGTGCTTACTCTGCTCCTTATGGTGGTGGAGAGGGCTTGACGTTTAAAGAAGTGGCGACAGAGAAGGAGCAAACCTCTGAAAAGAAAGGTAGTTCCGAAATCAAGTTCCGTGTAAAGACCAAAGAGGATGTATACATGTTTCGGGTGGAAGTCTATCCGAATGGCTCGGTGACAATCAATGTGACACCCGTGAATAAACAGGCTATTACCTTTTATGGTGATGTCGCCTTAGACTTGAAATAGTCGTCCTTGCCGTGTATCTCTTTCCTCGATCCGCTTATTTACCTTAGCGGTAAATTCGAAATTCTTTAAACCCCAATCCGGTGCGATCAGTAGCTCTTTGGGGGATTGTGATACGAACCTCTCTACTACGATAGAGGGGTTCAGTCGTTCAATGAAGTCAATCACTAATTCGATATATTCATCAGCCGTATATAAATGGAAATCAGAAGGATCTTCCTTGAACTCTTTCGCCATGCGGGTATTCTTGATTAGCTGCAATTGGTGCAGTTTAAGTGTCGTGATCGGGAGGCGTGATAAGACATCCGCATGGTGTAATATTTCATCCCTACTTTCTCCCGGTAGTCCGAGTATCAGGTGTGCCCCGGTGTAAATACCTTTTGCCGCCGTACGACGGATAGCGGATTCCGATTCTTCATGGGTATGCCCTCTGTTTATGCGGACTAAGGTCTTATCAAGCGTACTTTCCAATCCATATTCAATCATGACGAATTTTCGCTGGGAAAGCTCCGCAAAATAATCCAATAAACCTTCCGGCATACAGTCCGGACGAGTGCCGACAATCAATCCTTCCACTCCAGGATAGGCAAGCGCTTCCTCATATTTGCGAATAAGAGAGTCTAATCGGTCGTATGTATTTGTGTAGGCTTGGAAGTAGGCCAGATACCGCATATCCGGATATTTGCGGGAAAAAAAACGTACGCCTTCCTCTAATTGCTCGGTAACGCTTTTCTCCGTATGACAGTATTCTGGACTGAATGTTTGGTTATTACAATAGGTGCAACCGCCCCATCCTTTAGACCCGTCTCGGTTCGGGCAGGTGAAGCCTGCGTTTATGGAAATCTTCTGAACCTTGAATTTGAATAGATCCCGTAGAAAATCCCCAAATTCATAATATCGTTTAGTTTTTTTCATAAGACAAAGATACGATTTCTCGCAATTTGAATCACTTTTTTATGCTAACTTCGCGTTTCAATCTGAAATAAAGAGTATAAATGAAACGATTAGGTTTTAGTTTATTGCTTTCGTTGGCCGTATTCGGAAGTGTGGCCGCACAAACCGGAAGCAAGCATGTTGACTTAAAAGAAATAACCGATGGGAAATTTCGTCAAGTGACGGCTATCGGAGAGATGCGATCCTTGCCGGATGGAGAACACTACACAGCCATGAACGCCGATAAGAGTATGATCATTAAATATTCCTATCGTACGGGAAATCCTGTGGATACATTGTTTAATGCCCGTAAAGCTCGTGAATGTACCTTTACGGATTTTGATGGATATACAATCAGCAGTACCGGGCATCATATCTTGGTTTGGAGGGATACGGAGTCTATTTATCGTCGCTCTACTAAGGCGGTGGTTTATGATTATGACGTGCGTCGTAATTATGTGAAGCCTATTTCCGATGCCAAGGGTAAGCAAATGATCCCGACTTTCTCGCCGGATGGTCGTATGTGCGCTTATGTACGGGATAATAATATTTGGATACGTAAGTTTGATTTCGACACGGAGGTACAAGTCACCAAGGACGGTGAGTTGAATAAGATATTGAATGGCATCACGGATTGGGTGTATGAGGAAGAATTTGCGGTGACAAATCTAATGGCGTGGTCTCCGGATAGCGAGTATCTGGCCTTTGTCCGTTTTGACGAGTCCGAGGTGCCCGAATATTCTATGCAGATGTATGGTGAGGGACTTTATCCGGGGTATTACGAATATAAATATCCGAAGGCCGGGCAGAAGAATTCAAAGGTTTCCGTACATTCTTATAGCGTAGTCACCAAAGACACGAAGGAGATGAAGGTCCCGGTAGAAGGTGACTTCTATATTCCCCGCATTACTTTCACGCAGAATCCGGATCAGTTGGCTATCATGACATTGAACCGCCAGCAGAATGTATTCAATATGTATTATGCAAATCCGAAGAGCGGTGTGTTCCGTTTGATCTTGCGTGAGGAAAATAAATGCTACGTGGATTCTGATTGGTTGACTTCCATCCAGTTCTTGAACAATGGGTTTACCTATGTGAGTGAACAAGATGGCTATTCCCATATTTATTTGTATTCCCCGACAGGTGTTATGCAACGTCAGGTAACTCAAGGGAACTGGGATGTCACGAAGTTCTTGGGCGTGGATGAGAATACGAAGACTTTCTATTACGAGTCTGCCGAAGAAAGCCCGATCCGCCGTTCTATCTATAAGATCGACGCTAAAGGCGTGAAGACAAAACTCTCTACGGAAGAGGGTATGAATAAGGCGGTCTTTAGTGACAATTTCGCTTATTTCGTGAATACCTATTCCAATGCGAATACCCCGGCGAAGATTACGGTGAATGAGACGAAGACCAAAAAGGAACTACGTGTTCTGCAAGATAACGCCGCGTTGAAGAGTAAGCTGAAGGAATATGTTTTTGCTAAGAAGGAATTTATGAAGGTACATACGGCTTCGGATTATGAGTTCAACGCTTGGATCGTAAAACCCGCTGATTTTGACCCGTCGAAGAAATATCCGGTGATGATGACGCAATATAGTGGTCCTAACTCCCAGCAAGTATTGGATCAATACGGTTTCGATTGGGAGCAATATCTGGCCTCAAATGGTATTATCGTGGTATGTGTGGATGGTCGTGGAACCGGTGCCCGTGGTGAGGCATTCCGTAAATGTACTTATTTGAGAATGGGCGAGCTGGAATCCAGAGACCAAGTGGAGGCTGCGCAAGCGTTGGGCAAGTTACCTTATATCGATAAGGATCGTATTGCGATCTGGGGTTGGAGTTTCGGAGGTTATAACACGTTGATGGCCTTGAGTACCGGAAACGGAACGTTTAAGGTGGGTATCGCCGTGGCTCCTCCGACGGACTGGAAATATTATGACTCCGTTTATACGGAGCGTTTCATGCGTACCCCGCAAGAGAATTTCGAGGGCTATGCGGCTACCTCTCCGTTACGCCGGGTGAAAGACTTGCAAGGCAAGTTATTGCTGGTTCATGGAACCGCCGATGATAATGTTCATTTTATGCAAACAATGGAATATGCCGAGGCTTTGGTTCAAGCGGGTAAGCAGTTCGATATGCATGTTTATAAAGATCGGAATCATAGCATATACGGTGGTAATACCCGTTACCATTTGTATACGAAGATGGCTAATTATTTATTCAATAATTTGTAAGACATGGCGCAGCATTTAAGAAAGCCGGATTGGTTGAAGATCCGGCTTGGCGGAAATGAGCAATTCACGAAGACAAAAAGTATTGTTGAATCTCATTGCCTTCACACAATATGCACAAGTGGTAAATGCCCGAATATGGGTGAATGTTGGAGCCGGGGAACAGCTACATTCATGATCGGTGGTGAGATCTGTACTCGCTCTTGTCGTTTTTGTAATACGCTAACGGGTAAACCTCTTCCGTTGGACCCGAAAGAGCCTGCGAATGTAGCGGAGAGCATCCGTTTAATGAATCTCAAGCATGCGGTGATCACGTCCGTTGATCGTGATGACTTACCAGACTTAGGCGCTTCTCATTGGGTAAATACGATCCGTACGATCAAAGAGGTGAATCCTCAAACGACTGTGGAAGTCTTAATCCCGGATTTTCAAGGACGATTGGATCTGGTTGATCAGGTCGTGGATGCGGCGCCTGAGATTATCTCCCATAATATGGAGACTGTACGCCGTATCAGTCCGCAAGTGCGTAGTGCCGCTAAGTATGACGTGAGCTTATCCGTTTTGCGACGAATCGCTGAGCGGGGTGTGGTAGCCAAGACTGGTATCATGGTCGGACTGGGTGAGACCGAGGATGAGGTGCTTGAATTAATGGATGATGTTTTGCTGGCGGGTGTTTCTGTTTTAACAATCGGGCAGTATTTACAGCCTTCTCGCAAGAATATTCCCGTCTCTGAATATGTGACTCCTGAATGCTTTGAATATTATAGACAGCAAGCCGTTGGCAAAGGTTTTAAGAAAGTAGAGAGCGCTCCGCTGGTACGCTCGTCGTACCATGCGGAAAAGCATATATGATTCATGAACTTTTGACAATCTTTGTTGTTATTAATATAAAAGTGGACTAAAGGGGGGAAGGAATGAACAGAGTAAAGAAAGGTCTAGATAATCAGGCGATAGGTTTATTGCCATTGTTGTTATTCATGTTTTTGGATAACTATTTTTCTTATTTATTATCTTTTATAATTGGGGTTACTTTCTGTTTTGTTTGTATTTTTTTGTTTCAGGTGTTGAGCAAGGATAAGGTATACCAATTTATGCTTCTGCCATCGGCGGGCACATTGGTCTTATATTCCGTATTTCTTTGTCTCAAGCTTGAACCTGTGTTGTTTATATACTCTCCTCTTATCACGGAAGTATTACTGGTCGTGGCGTTAGCGATCGTGGGGTTCACGAGGAGAACGGTCATACAACGTATACGCGATTCGAAACGTCCCTCTTTTAAACGTACTTTGCTTCGTACTACCTTGAACGAATTTTATTTCCTCGCTCAGTTGGTACAGAACCTGTACACGTTGCATCTTTTCATCATCTTGTTATATAGTATCTTGCCGGAAACGATGCAGAATATGCGTACCGAACGTTTTTTATACCGGGAGTTGGGATTGGTAATCGGTGTTTTGGTCATTGTTTATGAGCAAATACGTTTGTCCTTGATGCAAGGTAGCTTGAAAAAGGAAATGTGGGTTCCCGTATTGAATGACAATGGGAAGGTGATCGGTTGTATCGCACGTTCGGTCAGCCGCTCTTTACCGAAGAAATACTATCATCCGATCGTGCGTATCGCCGTTGTTTATAATGGTATGTTATATCTGGTGAGACGAAGTAAGGATGAGTTTGTCTCTCCGGATACGATGGATTATCCGTTCCATAATTACGTGCTCTTCCGACATAGTATAGATAGCACGGTCAAAGAGACTCTCGGAAGTTTGGCGCAAGATAAATCAATTGCTCCACGCTTCCTGATCCGTTATACATTTGAGAACGAGAAGGTGAAACATTTGGTATCTCTCTATGTTATTTGTTTACGTACGGAAGAGCAATTAAATCAATGTAAGCGCCGTAGCGGAAAGCTTTGGACAGCGAAACAAATCGAGGAGAACTTGAGCTCCGGGGTGTTTAGCGAATATTTTGAGAAAGAGTTCGCTTATTTGCAAAATACGATTCTTTTCGCCGAGAGTTTCTGTTGCGGTAACTAATCATCTTATAATGCCCGATTCCCTAGCTCTATTACTTCCAAATCTTTGATATCCTTTCCCTCAATAACGAAACGTAATAAGGTACGTACTTGATGAAAGCCACTTTTTCCAGCCGCTCCCGGATTCATATGCAGACACTTCAAGCTTCGATCGAATACTACTTTCAGGATATGCGAATGTCCGGAGATGAATAGATTTGGCCGTGTATCGTATAATTCTTTGCGGATCTCGGGATTGTAGCGGCCCGGATAACCTCCGATATGAGTCATCATAACGTTCACGTCTTCTACCTTGAAATGAGCTACTTTAGGATATTGCAGGCGAATGGCTTGTCCGTCTATATTTCCGTATACGGCCCTGAAAGGTTTCAATGCCTCGAATTTCGCGGCCAAAAGATCGGAGCCTATATCGCCCGCATGCCAGATTTCATCGCAATCTTTAAAATATTCGGCGTACTTATCATCCCAGTACGCATGGGTGTCTGAAAGCAATCCAACTTTAATCATAACAATTTCTTTTATTGCTCGAAAGTATCTATATTTACACGCCTAAGATAAGAATATTATGGAGAATTCATATCAATATTTTAAACGGGACTTAAGCTGGTTGTCGTTTAACTACCGTGTCTTGCTGGAAGCGGAAGATGATACGCTGCCTATTTATGAGCGTATTAAGTTCCTTTCTATCTATTCCTCGAATCTGGAAGAATTTTATGAGATCCGGGTTGCGGAACACCGGGGGGTAATCATGAAAAAGAATTATTCGGAGGAGAGCGCAGCTGAGGCGGAAGAGACCTTGGCGGCTATCACCCGGGAGGTTAACCGCCAGCAACGGGACTATTACCGTATTTTCTCGGAGAAGATATTGCCGGAATTGAATCGCCAGAATGTTTACTTATACCAGAATGAGAAGCCGGAACCTTTCCATGAAGAGTTTGTCCATAATTTCTTTAATGAGGAGGTTTTCCCATTCCTGTCGCCGGTCATGATTCAAGCCGGTGATATACGTACGTTCATCCGGGATCGTCGGCTTTACCTTGTGATCCGTATGATTAAGCGGAGCAAGCGGATGAATGAGCCGGGCTTCGTACCCGAGTATCATTATGCGTTGATGAAGATTCCTTATGCGAAAGTTCCCCGTTTTATAGAGTTGCCTCCGCATGACGGGAAATATTATATCATGTTTATCGACGACATTATCCGTGCGAATTTACAGAATGTTTTTCCCGGTTATATTATTGATGGCTGTTACAGCATCAAGATTTCCCGGGATGCGGATATTTATTTGGATGATGAGAGCCGGGCGAATATCGTGGAGAATATCCGTAAGAAGGTAAAGAAACGCAAGATCGGAGCCTTGAGCCGTTTTATGTATGATCAAGCGATGCCGGATGATTTTCTGGCTTTTGTTTGCGATGCCTTTGGTATTACGTCGGAGGACTTGGTGTTAGGTGGACGATATAATAATTTGCAGGACTTGATGAAATTGCCGAATCCGGCGGGAAAGCATTTGGAGCAGCAGCCACCGGTGCCTATGCGTGTGCCTTTCCTCGATGAGATGGGGTCGGTATTCAAGGCCGTGAAGAAGCGGGATATCTTATTGCATTTCCCTTATGAGTCGTTTGATTATTTGATCCGCTTTTTGATGGAGGCGGCCTTTGATCCGAAGGTGGATGAGATCAAGATTACCCAGTATCGAGTGGCAGAGAATTCGGCCGTGATTAATACGCTGGTCAGCGCTGCCCAGAATGGTAAGAAAGTGACGGTATTTGTGGAATTGAAAGCCCGTTTCGACGAGGAGAATAATATGAGTACGGCAGAGCGTATGGAGCAGGCCGGTATTCGTATCATTTATAGTATTCCGGGCTTGAAAGTACATGCGAAGGTCGCGGTCATTCTTCGGAAGGATACGTCCGAGGGACTTAAACGGCGTGATTTCGCCTATTTGAGTACCGGTAATTTCAATGAGAAGACGGCCAAGATCTATTCGGATATGGCGTTATTGACTTCGAATACGGAGATTATTACGGATATCAATAAAGTATTCGCTGTTTTGGAAGGGCGTATGAAAGAACCTACTTTCCGCCATTTGTTGGTGGCCCGTTTCAATATGGTCTCGGAATTGACTGGTAGGATTCGGCGGGAGATCGAGCATGTGCGGGAAGGCCGAAAAGGACGGATCATATTAAAGATGAACGGACTGCATGACCAACATATGATCGAGGAACTCTATCATGCGAGTGAGGCGGGGGTAGAGATCGATCTGATTGTCCGGGGGATTTGTTGCCTGGTACCGAACCAACCTTACAGCGCTAACATCCGGGTTACTCGTATCGTGGATATGTTTTTGGAGCATTCCCGGGTTTGGTATTTTCTGAATGATGGTCAGGAGGATCTTTTCCTTACCTCGGCGGATTGGATGCGTCGGAATTTGAACCGACGGATCGAGACGGCTTTCCCGATCCTTGATCCGGATCTGAAGAGGGAGATAATCGATATCTTGAATATCCAGCTAAGTGACAACGTGAAAGCTTGTTATTTGGATGGCGAGTTACGTAATAATTTTAAGTGTGATGATAATCCGGTAAAAGTGCGTTCGCAATTGGCTATCTATGATTATCTGAGAAATAAATCCATACGGTAACCGGGATGGGGGAGTTTTGGGGATTTGTTGATTGGGGGGCTGGTTGCTTAGCCTTGATCGTGGCGGTGGTATTTAGCTTTTTGTTGGGAGTACGTACGGGACGTATCCGGGAGAGAAATGAATCTGTCCGTTCTCGCATTCGGCAGAATAAAGCGAATATGTATCGCTATAAACAACAATTAGCCTCCTATCAAGAGCAAGTCGTACGCTTGGAGCGGGAACGGGATTCTCTGGTCATCCGCTCGGAGGCTTATGACCGGATCGAGACGGAGCTGACAGCCTATCGCCAGAAGATGGAGCAGTTGGAGAGAGAGATCCTTGTTCTTTCCGGCGATAATAACTTATTGGACAATGCTACCGGAAAAGTAGATGTGGATGTACCTAAGCTTTTATGTGCCCTTAAAGATGATCCTCTCCATGTGAATCCAAGTAAAGAGGAATGGGCTGAGATTATTGGTATGACCGATCTTCTGTTTAATAACTTCTTAACCGATCTGAGAAATAAATACAGTATTACCCGCCATGAGCAGGAAATATGTTGCTTGATCAAATGGAATTTCTCCCGAAAGGAGCAACTAGCCGTGTTTAATAATACTCCGGATGCGTTAACCAAATCGAAAGGCCGTTTAAAAAAACGTCTAGGCTTGGATGAAAAGACGGATTTGGATGCCTATGTCCGTTTATTATAAAGCTTAAAGTTATTTTGTTTGTCGTGATTGTCCGGCAATATTATCCGTTTATCTCCCATTGCGTGGTTTATATGTGTGATTATTAGTTGTTTGATGTTCGCTTGTTTTGTCCGGTACCATTTCTTTCCTCTTTACGATCCTTCCTGTACTTTTGCGATGTGTAGTTTAGTTTTTAAGAACGAATAATCAGGAATGCTATGAGAACACAAATTGTACTACTATGGATCAGCCTTAGCCTAATGGTGGGGCTTTCCGCTTGTGATTGGACTTCGTCCTCTCCGGTGGCCTCGCTACGGCGGGCTACCGGATGGCCTTTCGAGGTGGTGGTTGTAATGGATCGAGACGCATGGAATGGTGAGGTGGGGGAGTTGCTGCAAGAACAATTGCGAGCGCCGATACCTGCTTTGCCTCAAGCGGAAGCATCTATGCGTGTCACCTATTCGGAGCCATCGGGCTTTTCCGGTTTATTACGATACGTACGAAATATCTTGATCGTATCCGTAGATACTAACCGGTATACGAAAGCTGGAACAAGAGAGAGTCCCGATGAATGGGCCAGCGGTCAGAATGTTGTGACTCTGTATGCTCCGACTACCGCTGCTTTAACCGAGTTCCTTTTATTAAATGAAGGACGGTTGGTCAACCATTTCAATCGAGTGGAAAGGGAACGTTGGATAGTTGGACTTTCTAAGAGCCATAGCAGTTGGATCAATGAGAAGTTGAAGTCCCGTTTCGGTATCTCGCTGTTCGTGCCGGAAGATATGTCGGCCTATAAGGAAGAGACCGATTTCTTTTGGGGCTCGAATAACGCAAATAGGGGACGGACTGATATCTTGGTATATAGTTTTCCCTATACGGCTCAAGAGGCATTTACCGAAGATTATCTGGTCGCTATGCGTGATTCTGTAGTGAGGCGGAACGTACCGGGCTCTTTCCCGAATTCTTATATGAAGACAGAGAAGCGCTTCGAGCTTTCTTACGAGCCGATCACCTACCGTGGCGAATACCGCGGCGTATTGCGTGGTCTTTGGCGTATGGAAGGAGATAAGATGGGCGGCCCGTTTGTCAGCCATGCCCTGCTCGACAAGAAAAAAGGGCGGGTTATCGTAGCGGAAAGCTTTGTCTATGCCCCGGAATCAAAAAAGGCGAACTTGATCCGCCGGATGGAGGCCGCCTTGTTTACGTTGCGATTCGTGGATTAGGATTGATTCTCTCACGTATATAGGCGTAACCTCATGCGTATATACGCATCGGCCTACACGTACGTAAGTGTGGTCTTATACGTATATACGTGTGGCTTTATGCCTATATAGTGGTCTTATCGTCCTAAAAATAGTTTGATTTCCTCCGGAATATATCCCGTCCGTATACGCCACTCTTGCGGATACAGGTTATTGGCCCGGTTGCCAAGGTTCTTTACAAAACCTAGCGGAAGTCCTTGGTAGCGTACCAACACATATCCCTTATCTGTACCGGAGGGTAAGACGAGCGCCTCTTTCTTTAAGAATTTAATAGCGTCTTCCCATTCCAGTTCCACGGATGGAAATGCATTGGGGGTTAAGGCAGTACTTAAAGCCAGCTCTTGAGATGGGATAAAGTCTTTCCCTTTCGCTTCTCCTAGGCAAATACCGGCGGAAAGTACCCGTAAAGGCTTGGCATTGATGAGTGAAAATAGATCCGAATGGGCTTTGGGATACGCTCGAAGGAAACTGCCGTTCCATTCGAGAGAAAACGAAGTTTCATCCGAAAGGAACAGACGGGCCTCCTGTGGGATAGACGGAGCGGCTTTTCCTCGCTCTTTTTTCCCTTTGGACTTGACACGAATCTCCTCGATCTCGCCTTCCGCTTTCCGGAGGGCGGCGAGGAAAAAGCCTTCACCCCGTGTCTTATGCGGGAAGAAGCGGTAAACCGGATGTTCAAACCGGAGGGCGCCGGTGATCTGCCATTCCTCTTGGGTAGGGATAGGCAATGCCTCGGCTCCCAACTCCTCTATTATATAATGTATGTTCTCCTCATCCTCTTCCGTATTATAGGTACATGTACTGTAGATCAAGATACCTCCGGGTTTCAAGGCGTTCCAGATATCATGGATGATGCGCCGCCCACGGGAGGCGCAAAGCCGTACGTTATCTACGCTCCATTCGCCTGTGCTATCCGTATCTTTCCGGAACATGCCCTCACCGGAACAAGGTACGTCGGTGACGATCACGTCGAACAGATGAGGCAATGCCTCGCCGATCTCCTCCGGGTCATTATTGATAACGATCGTGTCCGGGCGGCCCCATTTAGCGATATTCTCGGCCAATACATAACTCCGGCTGCGGATCACCTCATTGCTCACTAACAGGCTTCCATCCGGCAATAAGCTCGCCAGATGCGTGGACTTGCCACCCGGGGCGGCGCATAAATCCAAGCAACGTACCGGCTCTTTTACGTATGCCTTGATCGCTTGTTCCAGAAACATGGAAGACGCTTCCTGCACGTAATAGGCCCCCGCATGGAATAGAGGATCGAAGGTGAAAGACAACCGTTCCGGCAAATAAAAACCGCTCTCGCACCAAGCAACCGGAGCACCTGCTTTGGGAGCGGGAGTCCCTTTCATCGAGTTGATACGGATACTTACGGGAACATCAGCGTTTAACGCTGCCTCTAAACGATCGAACTCCTCGCCAAGTAAAGCCCGTGTACGGGTAATAAAATCAATAGGAAGTGCCATGATTATTCTGTTAGTTTGCGGCAAAAGTACTACTTTCGCGGAAAACAAACAGTATGCGAGCATCTCTTTTCCTTATACCAGTTACCTTGGGCGATACGGAACATCGCCGTGTTTTACCAGAGTACAACCGTGACGTGATCTTATCTATCCGGCATTTTATCGTGGAAAACGTGCGTACGGCACGCCGTTTCTTGAAAAAGGTGGAGCCGGGGATTGTGATCGATGACTTGACATTTTATGAGCTGAATAAACATACCTCACCGGAACAAGTAGCTGGTTATCTGGCTCCTTTGGCGAAAGGCGAGAGTGTAGGCGTGATCTCGGAGGCGGGCTGTCCGGCGATCGCTGATCCGGGTGCTGACGTAGTGGCTATCGCCCAACGGAAGGATTATCCGGTGGTACCGTTGGTAGGGCCTTCGTCTATCTTGATGTCGGTGATGGGATCGGGCTTTAACGGACAGAGTTTCGCTTTTCACGGTTATCTGCCGATTGATGCTTCCGAGCGAACGAACACAATCAAGAAATTGGAGGGAAGGATCTATTCCGAGCATCAGACGCAATTGTTTATCGAGACTCCTTACCGGAATAATAAACTGGCCGAGGAGTTGATCCGTACGTGCCGTCCGTCTACGAAACTGTGTATCGCCTCGAATATAACCTGTGAGGATGAGTATATCCACACTCGCCCGGTCAAGGAATGGGCGGGTAAAGTTCCCGATCTGAGCAAGAAGCCTACTATTTTCCTAATCTATAAATAAGAGGATTGATATGAGTTATCAAGCGCACGAGACAGCGGTAATCGATGCCGGTTGTGAGATCGGGGAAGGAACCCATATCTGGCATTTTTCCCATATCATGACGGGATGCGTGATTGGCAGGGCGTGTAATATCGGCCAGAATGTAGTCGTATCGCCGGGCGTGGCCTTAGGGAATAACGTGAAGGTACAGAACAATGTGTCTATTTATACGGGGGTGATTTGCGAGGATGATGTGTTCTTGGGGCCTAGTTGCGTGTTTACAAATGTAACCAATCCGCGTAGCGCTGTCTCTCGGAAAGACCAGTATAAGGAGACGGTGATTGGCAAGGGGGCCTCGATCGGAGCTAACGCTACGATTATTTGTGGACATACGGTCGGGCGGTATGCCATGATCGGTGCCGGGGCGGTGGTAACGAAGGATGTTCCGGCTTATGCGCTGGTTGTAGGAAATCCATCGCGGCAGATCGGTTGGGTAAGCGAGTACGGCCATCGCCTTGTATTTGACTCCGAAGGATTCGCCACCTGTCCGGAAAGCGGCCAACGTTACCGCCTACACAATCACCAAGTTGTAGAGACGGGGCGTGCCCCGTCTCCCACAGACTGATCGTATCTTAAATTACTATTTTGCAGGGATGAGACGGGGCACGCCCCGTCTCTACAATACAGACAATATTAATATTCTATACAAACATGAAAACATCTTTTTTCAAGCAAGGGTTCTTAGCGATAGGGATAGCCTGTTGCATGCAGCTTTCCGCCGTAGAGAATCCTGTAGACTACGTGAATACGTTAGTCGGTACCCAATCCAAGTACGAATTATCTACCGGAAATACCTATCCGGCCACGGCTATGCCTTGGGGTATGAACTTCTGGACTCCCCAGACCGGCGAGATGGGCAACGGCTGGACCTATCGTTACGACGCGGATAAGATCCGGGGATTCAAGCAAACCCATCAACCGAGCCCGTGGATGAACGATTACGGGCAGTTCTCCATTATGCCTACTACCGAAGGCTTGGTCTTCGACGAGGAGAAACGGGCTAGCTGGTTCTCTCACAAAGGGGAAGTGGCTACACCTTATTATTATAAGGTCTATCTAGCCGATCATGACGTGACTACCGAGTTGGTTCCGACGGAACGTGCGGCTAAGTTCCGCTTTACATTCCCGGAAACCAAGAAAGCGTATATCGTCATCGACGCTTTCGATAAAGGCTCTTATATAAAGGTATTGCCTGCGGAACGTAAGATCATCGGTTATTCCACGAAGAACACGGGCGGTGTTCCCCGTAACTTCAAGAATTATTTCGTGATCCAGTTCGATAAGCCATTCACGTTCTCCTCTACGGTTAAGAACGGGGCGATCCAGTTGGATGAGTCGGAGGTGAAGACAAACCATGCCGGCGCTATCATCGGTTTTGAGACAAAGGCCGGCGAGGTGGTGCATGCCAATGTGGCTTCTTCTTTCATCAGCACCGAGCAGGCCGAGTTAAACTTGCGTGAGGTGGGAGATACTGGTTTCGATCAGCTAGTGACCAAAGGGAAGGAAATCTGGAACCGGGAATTAGGTAAGATCGAGGTAGAGGATACGAACATCGATAACTTGCGTACTTTCTATTCTTGCTTGTATCGTTCCTTGCTTTTCCCTCGTAGCTTCTATGAGATCGATGCCAAAGGGCAAGTCATGCATTATAGCCCTTATAACGGTGAGGTCTTGCCGGGCTATATGTTTACCGATACCGGTTTCTGGGATACGTTCCGTTGTCTTTTCCCCTTCTTGAACCTGATGTATCCGGAGATGAACCAAAAGATGCAGGAAGGTTTGGTGAACGCTTATAAAGAGAGCGGTTTCTTGCCGGAATGGGCAAGTCCGGGCCACCGGGATTGCATGGTCGGCAATAACTCCGCTTCCGTGGTAGCCGACGCTTATATCAAAGGCTTGAGAGGATACGATATCGAGACGCTTTGGGAAGCTTTGAAGCATGACGCGAATAGCCAACTGCCGAGAACGGCTTCCGGTCGTGTCGCTTACGAGGAGTATAATAAACTGGGTTATGTACCGAATAATATCGGTATCGGACAAAACGTAGCTCGTACCTTGGAATATGCTTATAATGACTGGACAATTTATGCGTTAGGAAAGAAACTAGGCAAGCCGGCAAGCGAGATCGATATCTTCAAGCAACGGGCTAACAACTATAAGAATGTGTACGACCCAAAATATAAGTTGATGGTCGGACGCTCTGATAAGGGCGAGTTCAACCCTTCTTTTAAAGGTACGGACTGGAGCCGTGATTTCTGCGAGGGTAATAGCTGGCATTGGAGTTTCTGTGTTTTCCACGACCCGCAAGGTCTTATCGACTTAATGGGAGGAAAGAAGGAATTCAACCACATGATGGATTCCGTCTTCAAGATGCCTAGTCGTTTGGGTATGGATAGCCGCGGTATGATCCATGAGATGCGTGAGATGCAAGTAATGAATATGGGACAATACGCCCACGGAAACCAACCCATCCAGCATATGGTATATCTATACAACTATTCCGGCGAGCCTTGGAAAGCCCAATACTGGGTGCGCGAGATCATGCACAAACTTTATACCGCTGAGGCGGATGGCTATTGCGGCGATGAGGATAACGGACAGACTTCCGCATGGTATGTGTTCTCTGCCTTAGGCTTCTATACCGTATGTCCGGGCACCGACCAATATGTATTAGGTACTCCTCTGTTCAAATCCGTAAAACTCCATCTGGATAACGGAAAGCAGGTGTTGATCCAAGCGGACAAGGCTGATCGGGAGAACCGTTACATCAAGGGTATGAAAGTAAACGGCAAGACATACACCCGCAATTTCTTGACACATGAGCAGTTGCTAGGTGGCGCAAAAATTCAATACCAAATGAGCGATACCCCTAATAAACAGCGAGGTACGCAGGATAGTGATCGCCCCTATTCATTCTCTTTGGAATAAGAAAACCATGATGCCCATTGTAAGCCTGTTACAATAGGCATTCTAAGCACCTTACGATGCCCATTGTGAAGACCTTACGATGGGCATTGTTATTTTATGTGAATTCCGGTTTGAAATAATGATGGAGAGAGTTGCGTTTTACCTTAGGGTTGTTACCTTTGCGATGACTAATCAGTTTTTCTATCCTCTTTGTTTATCCTTTTAATTTAGATGTATGGCAAACTCAAAAGAGATGACGAGGGGTGCTGTATTCCCTCTTCTATTCAGTTTCACGATGCCATTGTTATTAGGGAATCTGCTTCAGCAGACTTATTCTTTGATCGATGCCGCTATCGTAGGTAAATTTCTAGGTATAAATTCGCTGGCTGCCGTAGGAGCCAGTACCTCGGTGATTTTCTTGATTCTGGGATTCTGTAACGGATGTTGCGCCGGTTTTGGCATCCCGGTAGCTCAAAAGTTCGGGGCGAGGGATTATGCGACGATGCGCCGTTACGTGGCGGTGGGGTTGCAATTGGCTACGGTGATGTCCGTGGTGATCGCCGCTGTCTCCGGTTTCTATTGCCGGGATATCTTGCGGGGGATGCAGACACCCGGGAATATCTTCGATGGGGCCTATGATTATTTGTTTGTTACTTTTATCGGTATTCCTTGTACATTCTTCTATAATTTGTTGGCAAGTATCATGCGGGCTTTGGGAGATAGCAAGACTCCATTCTGGTTCTTGCTGTTCTCTACGGTCTTGAATGTTTTCTTGGATTTATTCTGCATCTTGGTGCTAGGATGGGGCGTGATGGGAGCGGCTATCGCTACGGTTTTCTCGCAAGGGCTTTCCGCCATTCTATGTTATTTATATATGCTTCGGAAATTTCCGATCTTACGGGCTACTTCTTCCGAGGATCGAAGGTTTCATGCCGGGCTGGCCCGTACCTTATTGGCGATGGGGGTTCCGATGGGATTGCAATTTTCTATTACCGCTATTGGCAGTATCATGTTGCAGAGCGCCAATAACGCCTTGGGCACGGCCTGTGTCGCTGCCTTTACTTCCGCCGCCCGTATCAAGATGTTCTTCATTTGCGCTTTTGAGAGTTTGGGTATCGCCATGGCTACGTATTGCGGACAGAATTATGGGGCGGGAAAGCCGGAGCGTATTTTGCAGGGAATTAAGGTGAGTTCGTTGATGATGCTTACGTATGCCGCCGCTACATGGATGATCTTGATGCTGGGGTCTCGTTGGCTGGCCTTGTTGTTTGTGGCTCCATCTGAGGTCGAGATACTGGACTATACGGAGCAGTTTTTGCATATTTCTTGCTGGTTCTTCCCGGCTGTCGGGCTACTGTGTATCTTGCGTTACGCGATACAAGGGGTAGGTTTTAGCAACCTTGCGATGCTCTCGGGTGTTTCAGAGATGATCGCACGTATCTTGGTGAGCTTGTATGCGGTTCCCGCTTTTGGGTTCTTAGGCGTTTGTTTCGGTGATCCGTTGGCTTGGGTTGCCGCTGACTTATTCTTGATACCTGCGTTTTTGTATGTTTATAAAAAGATAAAGAAAAGATTAGATGATGAGAAAGTATCGGTGTCCGCAGTGTGATATCCCTTCTATGTATGTAAAGAATGCGGCTGGGGAACGTCTTTTAGTGTATGTTTACGAGAATGGGGAGGTCGTTCCCAAAGATCCCACTACGGATCTGTCCGGATTTGACTTGACAGAGGTATTTTGCCTAGGATGCTCATGGCATGGAGCGCCTAGGAAATGCCGGTGATTTTAATGGGTGGCAAGTTCTTATAAGTCTTCTTTGGGTAATTCTCTGATCACTCTACATGGGTTACCGACGGCCACGCTATAGGTGGGAATGGATTTTGTCACTACACTGCCTGCCCCGATCACGCTGTTCCTCCCGATCGTGATGCCGGGTAAGACGATCGTTCCACCACCAATCCAAACATTGTCTTCAATGGTGATGGGGAGGGCTTTTGTCCTGAAAAATAAATCCCCCGATCGTTCGTCCCAATCATTCACGAAGCGTTCGTTCGCATTTATCGGGTGCGTAGCCGTATATAATTGTACGTTGGGGGCGATGAGGACGTTATTTCCTATTTTGATAATATTATCGTCTAAAAACGTACAGTTCATATTGATAATGACCTTGTCACCAATAAAGATGTGCTTCCCGCATTCGCAATGGAAATTTATATCAATGCTGGAATACTTGCCAATGCTTCCTAGCATTTGGCGTAAGAGGGCATCTCTTGTAGCGCTGTCGGTTATATTGGTTGCGTTCAAACGAGCGAGTAGGTTTTTCGTCTGGACGATCATTTGCAGGACTTCTTGATCCAGATGGTTGCAATACTCGCCCGCCAAGAACTTTTGATAATTTGTTTCCATAATGATTACAGGGATTTGATACGGTTATTTACATATGTTGAAGTTGTATATAGAAGACGATGAAAAAGGCGATAGTCGCAATCAGGGCGATAGAAGAATATAGACGGAAAGGCTTATCTTGTTTATAGACTCCATAGGCTAGTCCTATCAAGGCGCACAGTAGTATACCAGTAGGGATGCCGAAGAAGCCTAAAACAATGACGCTAATAAGCATTACCCATCCCATGGCTATTAATATTTTACTTCTGATAGTTCTCATCTTTAGTATCTGTTTAGTTATTGGATATAATAGACAATTTTAGTGTTGAGAAAATGGAATCTTGGCACGTATCTCTATCCTCTCGAAAGTGATAGGATGCGTGAATGCTAGATATTCAGCGTGCAGATAGAGCCGTTCCGCCTTTCGTCCGTAAAGCTCGTCGCCAAGGATGGGGCAATGAAGGCCTTGGGGATGGGCGGCGTGTACCCGTAGCTGGTGGGTACGTCCGGTTTGGGGATAAAAGGCGATAAGGGTTTTTCCGGAAGTCCGTTCCAATACCCGGTAGCGCGTGAGGGCAGGTTTCCCGAACTCCTCGCTTACGATTTGCCGGGGCCTGTCCAATGGATCGGGGCATAGCGGGAGACGAATCTCGCCCTCATCTTGGGGAACTTCACCCTCTAATAAGGCGATATACCTTTTCTGGATGGTTCGGTTCTTGAATTGGGCTTGCAGGTTCTGATGCGCTTCTTTGGTCTTGGCGGCGAGTAGCAAGCCGGATGTCGCCATATCCAAGCGATGTACGATAATTGGGCCGGTGGCTTCCGGGTAAAGGATCGATAGCCTTTGATAGACGGAGTCCGCGTCTCCCTTGCCGGGAACGGAGAGCATACCTTCCGGTTTATTGATGACCAACAAATAGTCGTCCTCATAAAGGATATCCAGTTTCGTCTCCCGGTGAGAGTCCGCCAATAACGGATTCTCATCTACCCGCAATCCCAGTAGCATATGATTGAGGATCGGCTCGCATTTTCCTTTGCAAGCCGGATAATAATATCCATGGTGCCGAATCTCCGTCTTGGGAGAATCGCCCCACCAGAACTCTGCCATGGCGATCGGCTCCAACTGATGCTGGTAGGCGTATTGCAAGAGTTTAGGGGCGGCGCACTCACCCGCTCCGGCAGGCGGCGCACCTTGGTAGGTAGGGGCGAACAGTTCGCATAAGTCCTTCACCTCGCCCCGGGCGTTCAGGATTCGGAATTGTTCGAACAACTTACGTTGCAAGGCCGCCGACCGTCGCTTGCGTTCTTGCTTCAGTTGCTCGATCTCTTGTTCAAGCCGATCCACCTTGGCTTGATCCTCCTCCAGTATAGACCGCAATGATTTCTTGGTTAGCTTGTGAGCGGCTTTCATGTGTTGGCTCTCTTTAATAAGAAGTGTGGTCTCTTCTTCCGTGAGAGGGAACTGCCGAAGTCGGTCGCGCTCCTCTTTCCTCTTTTTCATCAAGTCTTTTGCGGCCTGTAATACGAAATCGCAGTATTCGATCGTGCTTTGTAACCTCGACCGTGCGTCTTCGAGAGCTGGAGAGGCTTGCAGGGTTCGGATACGGGCATTGATCTCATTGATCCGCTCCTCCTCTTGCCGGAAGAAACCATCCGGTTGTAATAGGTCATAGATCGGGGGGACGAAGAAAGGATGTACATTCTTCCCCGCTAGGTTACCGGAGAACGCGGCCAGATAGCCGACCTCTCCGGCGGGAGTACGAACCACCAATACGCCGAACATTTTTCCGGCTTGTAACTCTTCCTGCCATTCGGTTCGTTCTTTCAGGTATGCCTGCGTTTCCTCAGCCGCTATTACGCATAGAGGATGCGGTGTATAGTGAAAAGGATACGTGAATCGTTCCGGTAAGGGGATCGATTGTATCGGTTGGGCAAACGTGTGAAACTTAGATTCCATCATTCATTTTTTAATAGACAATAAGCATAAACGGCCGGTGCCGTAGGATCTCCCTCTTGATACAATCCCGGACGGGAGATACGATCCCATTGGATCAACGACCGGGTCTCTTTCGCGGAGAGAGCTTCGCCGACGATCTTGTTCCATGCTTGTCCGTCCTTACTCCAGTAGAACGTGCTATGCGTACCGTCGGTCACTTTCATCCGTAGATATAAAGGCGAGGCGGGAAGAGGAAGATCGGCCAATTGATGTTCTTTCCCCTCTAGGATATATTTCAATATCAAACGGTCTCCTACGCATCCGCAGGTGATTAGGTTATTTGCGTCTCCGTACATCGTGATTCCTTTCCAACTGTCATTCCGGTTTACGATCGCTGTTTCCAACGTGTAATCCGGGGAGGTTGGGCGTAAACAAAGTGCCGCTCCGGTCTTTACGCCGGGTTTCGGTGTTCCGGATAGAGCGAGTTTACCGTTCTTGATTTCAGTCTTGACATCAGCGTAAGGATAGTTCCAACTCCATTCAGGACGCAAGGTAGCACCGGTGAAATCATCCGAGAAATCGAATACCGGCACTTGCGCGGACTCGGCAAATGGCATGGGTTGCGTGCGGCTCGCGTATTCGCCGGTTACGAAGTGAGGCCAATGATCCTCGCCCATTCTCACCTCTTGCAGATAAGGTTGGCGACCTTGGTAGAAGCCGCTTCCCGGCTGGTAAGCGTGGCATAGGTAATACATGCGTCCGTCCGGTGTTGTCGTAATCGTTCCGTGACCGATGGAGAGAACCTCCTTGCTTCCGTGCAAGATCGGGTTTCCTTGGTATTTCTCGTAAGGACCTTCCAGCTTTTTCGAGCGAGCCACGGATACGGCGTAATCGCTCTGCGGGCCGCAACAGCCTCTCACGGAGTAGATGATATAGTAATATCCGTCTTTCTTGAACCAATGCTGACCTTCCATACCTTGACGCTCATCGTCACGCAGCAGGCTGAAAGGCTTTCCGTCTAGGCGAAGCCCATCGTCCGTCAACTTACAGGCCAATAACTCTATGGGTTGGTTATCCAATCCATAAGCCTTCCAACTGATGTAAAGTTTGCCTTTATCCTCCAAGATAAATGCGTCTATCGCTTCCTTCCCAAACTCTACCACCGGGCCGTAATCCTTGAACTTGCCCGTAGGTGAATCCGCCACGGCGACACCGATGCACGAGATGTTATCCGATTGCTTCCGGGCCGTATAATAGACATATACCTTCCCTTTATGCTGATACCATTCCGGAGCCCAGAATGAGGATTTAGTCCATTCCGGCTTCTCGTCGAATACATGTCCGGTTTGCTGCCAGTTCACCAAATCGGTAGAGGTGAAAACCGGATAATAGGGGGCCCATTCCGAGGAGGTGCCAGTGATATAGTAAGTCTGGTCGATCCGAATAATGGAAGGATCGGCTACGTCACCGTGGATTACGGGATTGGTAAAATAGGATTCTTGTTGCGCTAGTCCTGTGGCCAAGGAGGCGGCACAGAAGAATAGTGTGAAAATCTTTCTCATGTTTTATCGTATTTTTTTTAAGATGTTCTTACGTACGGTCCGCAAAGAGATTTGTAGAAAATCGGGTTCCGCCAGATCAAGTAGTGTCTTATACTCCAGTAATAGCTCTGGAATGGGACGGCATAACTCATATCCCAGTTTCATACAAAGCGTTTGTACACCGGGTAATTCCTTCGCTGAAAGCATCCGGTCCAGGCAGAAGTTCAGGAAATCTACTCGTGGGGGATTCGTCTGGGGTTGTCGTACAAGCAGGTTCAAGAGAATGCGTCGCTTTCCGGAGTGCTTACAGTTAAGCACCTCATTTATCAGCTCATCCTGTTTATCATATAGCCATTCGTTTTCCTTGGTCGAGAAATGGCTACAGACCCATAACGCTTGATAACTAACGGCATCATCCGGATCGAATATCAGATCGTATAGCTCTGCTTTCCGTTCTTGGTTCCCTTGTACATAAAATAATATCTCATGGATATCCTCTATATGACAGCGGCTTGATAGTCTCTCTTTTAGGTCCATTCTCAATCTTTGTTGTTGTGTTAAGATCATTCCCTTAAATTTTTAAGGAAGTGTAGCTTGAAGATGAAGTATCGGGAATGGCTTGTTGGAGGAATCTGTCTCGTCTCTTCCTATCACTTGGAATCCCAGATGCTGATAGAAATGAAGTGCGGTTGTGTTTTGCTCATTTACGTCGACTTTTCGGATGGGTGTCTCTTGCAAGGCGAATTGGATAAGTCGTTTACCTAATCCTTTGCCTTGCTCTTCTGGATGTACGAAAAGCATCTCGATAAGCTCATCGCTTAAGCCCATGAAGGCGGCGATCTTTCCTCGCTCATTTCGGATGATATAAAGTTCTACCAATGGGAAATATCCGGGAACAAGTTCTTTATAAAATAAGATATCCTCTTCTTTTAGGAAATGATGGGTACTACGTACGGACGCTTCCCAAAGCAGAAGAAGCTCATTGAAGTCCTCGAAGGAGGGACGGGTTATCGTTCGCCTCATCGGGGTGTACTTCATCCCATGTGTAGTTTGTTCTTCGCAGATTGGTTCGAACCCGAATTTCCGGTAGATTGGGATTGCATAGGAAGAGGAATTGACTGTCATTTCCGAGACTGGCTTATCTTGGATAGCGGCCTCGAATAATCGTTTGCCGATACCTTTTCCATGATACATAGGCGTGATGAAGAATAAGGAGATATGCTTTCCTTCATTTTTTGTTGCGATTAGACCTATTAATGACTCACCCTCGAATGCTCCGTAAATGGTTAGCTCATTTACCAGATCCTTATTGTAAATGAAACTCTTGAAGGTTTTCAATCCCTCTTCGTCGAAGTCATTCTTGCCACATTGGATGAACACGTCCAAAGACAAGGTTAATGCCTTATCGTATTCGTTTACCTGTAATTGTCTTATTTGCATAAATGGATTATAAGTCTTTGTTCCCAACTAATTTCTCATCCGCTACGATCTCAAAATGATGCGCATCGATGAATCGTCCGTTTTTGTAACAAGCTTTTCGGAAGATGCCAGTCTTCTTGAATCCCACTTTCTCTAATACCCGCATGGATGCCAGATTATATTCATACACCGTGGCGAATATACGAATAACCTCCGTATGCTCAAAATAATACTGGATCGCATCGGCTAACGCTTCAGAGGTAATCCCTTGGTTCCAATATCTCTCACTGATCCAATAACCGACTTCCGCATTGAAACGTTCCACATCCGTTCCTCTCACAAAACCTATATTGCCGATTGCCTCACCATGAACCACAATGCAGAAATCCGATATTTCAGTTTTTTCTCGTGCTTGGCTGATGAAGCAGCGGGCATTTTCTTTTGTATAAGGATGAGGCAATCCATCCCGACAGTTATCCCAGATCTTCTTGTTATTAAGGTGCAAGGTTAAGGATTCCGTATCTTGACCTTCCCAACTCCTGAGCGTATATAAATCTTTTGTTACTACTATCATAAACTATTGTTTTTGTTTGAAAAGGAATGATGGTCAAGATAATAGCACAAATGATCCTCTATTTGTCCAGTATGCATTAGCTCTGCTTGATGAAGCCGTCCTTCGTATACGAATCCATTCTTCTCTAATACACGTTGTGAGCGTTGATTGTGAGGATAACAATTTGCCGTGATCAAATGTAAATCCATTTGAGTAAATCCGTAATTCAATACGGATTGCACTGCTTCTGTCATGAAGCCTTGTCCCCAACACTCTTCTTTTAGCCAATAACCCAGCATGCGAGCATGTGGGTTTTCTCTTTTGGGATCAGGAATGATGCCAATGGAGCCAATGACTTGTTGAGTCTCTTTTGATACGATAGCCCAAACCCCTTCTTTTCCGATAAATATGGTATTTAGTACATCAATAGTCTCTTCGATCGTTTCGAGAGGTTTCCATCCTGCGTTATTGCCTAGGTTTGGATTCTTACAGCTCTCAAAAACATCAGGAGCATCGCTTTCGCTGAAAGGACGGAGCACAAGACGGTTGGTTTCTATATTCGATGTTTGTGTCATATACGGATGTTTATTTAGTCGAGATAGATCATTTTCTTGGTCATCCCACCGTCAATCGTAATATTCTCGCCATTAATGAAATCGTTTTCCTCTTGACAAAGAAATAAGCACATACGGGCGATATCCTCCGGCTTTCCCACCCTTCCGGACGGATGTTGAGCATGATCCTCCGGGCGAAGCTGGTCGTAATTGTTATTCTGTATCCAACCGGGAGCGATAGAGTTTACCGTGATATGCCATTCCGAGAGCGATAAGGCCAACGCATGTGTCAAAGAATAGATACCTCCTTTAGAGGCGGCATATCCCTCGCTACCGGGTTCACTCATCAAGTAACGGGTAGAGCAGATGTTGATAATCCTGCCGTATGGATTGGGGGTCTCGAGAGATTGCCGATGGAGCGCTAATTGGCGGGAAGTGATGAACGCGGGACGTAGGTTTATGGATAATATCTTATCAAAATCCTCTACACTCGTTTCCGTGATGGATGAGAACTGGCTGATACCCGCGTTATTGATGATGATATCGATATCGCCCCATTCCTCGATGATCTTTTGCAGGCAATCCTCCAATGCGGTCTTATCGCTAACGTCCACGGGAAAGAATTGAGTTCCGGTTTGTAATGCGGTCTCTTTTCCTGATGCTTCGTTTTTATCACAGAACGCTACTCGATGGCCGGCTCCCCTGAACGTTCTCACGATGGCTTTTCCGATCCCCTCGGCCCCACCGGTAATGAAGACTCTTCTTGTTTTATGGAGTGTCTTCGTATTGTGACTGGTTCTTGTCCCGGAGGTTTTCCGGACTTGATATTGCTCGTATTTTTTTTCCAAATAGTTGTCTGCCATGATCCATTATTAGTTGAAAGAACAAATATAGTGTTTAACTAAATAGGTTGTGCGCTTGTTTATAAGGTAAAGATCATTTAGAATCATGAAAATAGCGATTAGCGGTGCGAGTGGATACATAGGACAGCATCTTACTCTTTTTTTCACGGAAAAGGGTGATGAGGTGGTTCCTTTAGGAAGGAACCTGTTCAAGGAGGAGAATTTCGATGAGCTATGCCATCGTGTGGAATCGTGTGATGTGGTCATTAATCTGGCGGGTGCTTCCATTAATAAGCGCTGGACAAAAGCGTATAAGCAAGAATTATATGATAGTAGAATCCGGACAACCCATCAGTTGGTAAATGCCATAAATACCCGGGATATTCTCCCAAAGTTGTTTATATCAACTTCTGCCGTAGGCTATTATCCCACATCCGGAGAATATGACGAATATAACAATCGGCAAGGTGAGGATTTCTTGGCCCGGTTATGTGGCGCATGGGAAAAGGAAGCGCGGGCGTGTTTGCCGGATGTGCGGCTTGTGATTGCCCGGTTCGGGGTCGTACTCTCGGAGGATGGCGGGGCATTGAGACAGATGCTTCATTTGCAACGTCTCTCCCGGATAGGTGTGGTGATAGGCGATGGCCAACAGAGTTTTCCGTGGATCAGCGTGCATGATTTGTGCCGCTCTTTTGATTTTATGATACAAAATAGTACGTTGAGAGGAGTGGTCAATCTTATCTCTCCGCAATGTATTACCCAAAAGCAACTGGCATATGCGCTGGCGAGAGCAGATGGAATCCGTTGGGTTATGCCTTTGCCTACATTCATTTTCCGACTGATGTTCGGTGAAGGGGCTTCGTTTGTAACGAAGGGGCAAACGGTTCATCCTACGAAATTATTGGAGTCTGGTTTTACGTATGATTATCCGACAATAGAAAAGCTTATGAATATAACAGATCATCGTACCGTGCAGGCACTGGATGTCCGCCGGTATATGGGAAGGTGGTATGAGATCGCCCGTTACGAGAATCATTTCGAGAAAGGTATGACGGATGTTACGGCTACTTATACATTGCGATCGGATGGAAGAATCCGTGTGGAAAACGAGGGGTTTAAAGATGGAATCCATAAAAAAGCAGTAGGCCGGGCGAAACAGCCGGAACCAGAAAATAGTCCGGGTAAATTGAAAGTCGCTTTCTTTTTATGGTTCTATTCAGATTATTATATCTTCGAACTCGACGAACATTATCAGTATGTTGTGGTAGGCAGCAGTTCTGACAAGTATCTCTGGATTTTGAGTCGTGATAAATCCTTGCCGGAAGCGGTTATGGAAGATTTGCTTGGCAAGATACTGAAACGAGGATATGATATCTCTAAATTGGTTTATAACAGAATTTGATTACATAGTTTCCAAAATTAGTATTGATAGTAATCTAGGCTACTATCAATACTAATTGCTATTACCCTGTCATTTATTTCAATTGTTTTCCATCAGCAAAGGCATTTCCTACCTTTTCGCCCACTCTCAAATAGTCGTTGTTGAATGGATCAAAGATGATGGGAGCGGCTTTAGCTACATTCACCTTGCCGTTCTCATCAAGTACACGCTCGTCAACACTGACATTTACGATCTCGCCACGGAGTATGCAAGTATCCGGATCGTAATCTTTTAATTTACATTCGATAGCCACGGCCAATTCGTCGATCAACGGAGCATCTACGAAGTCTGATTTTGTAGCGTGAAATCCTGCTTTGGCAAACTTGTCGGTAACTTTATTGCCCGACACGATACCTACATAATCACAAGCTACGACATGATCGGCATCTGCCATGCTTACCGTGAAAGCTCTACGCTTCAGGATATTCTTAACTGTCTTGTGACCGGCGCTAAGACACATGCTGATCTCATTCATCTCACTGATACCGCCCCAAGCGGCGTTCATCGCATCGGGAGTTCCATCTTCTCCATACGTGGCGATAATAAATACGGGTTGCGGATAGCTCAAAGGCTTCGCTCCAAAATTCTTTCTCATAATCATTTATTTTTTAGTCCAATTCTTGATATCTTCTTCTGTCACTCCGTTCATCAACTTCCCTTTTTGCCAGTTCACATCCGGATAGGCTTTCCGCAATTCGCTCTCTGCGTTCGAGATACTGCTGCTGCCTGATGTGGCGAATGGGATAACGGTTTTACCCGAGAGATTGTATTTTTCCAAAAAGGT
The DNA here is from genome assembly GCF_003635405.1 of Parabacteroides sp. AF39-10AC. Taxonomy (NCBI): domain Bacteria; kingdom Pseudomonadati; phylum Bacteroidota; class Bacteroidia; order Bacteroidales; family Tannerellaceae; genus Parabacteroides; species Parabacteroides sp. AF39-10AC. The sequence continues at coordinate 168,059 of NZ_QTLP01000010.1, forward strand.
GTTGATGAGTCTTGGGGCTTGATTCCACCAGATGGGAAATCCTAGGTAAACGGTGTCATACTCCGCTAGGTTCTTCAAATCATCGATAATGGCCGGTCGTGATGTAGGATCGTCCATCTCTACGCTGCTGCGTGAGGATTTATCCCGCCAGTTCAGATCGGCGGAGGTATAGCTTTTCTCAGGTTGGATCTTGTGAAGATCACCGCTGACAATAGATGCGACTTGTTGGGCCGCTTTTTCAGTATTTCCCGTTGCCGAGAAGTAAGCCACTAAAACTTTTGTCCCTTCGGCAGCCTTTTGCGCATAAGAGGCGATACATACCATTGAGACCATGACCATGAATAATACGATTCGTTTCATACTTCTTGAATTTTTGTTGTTTTTATATTCATTACGAGAATGCTATGTATTTATGGCGATAAAGATAGGAGAGAAAAATGAAACAGTTTGTACCCAAATTACTGATATATCTGATATTTTTGGCGATACGATCCTTATCTTTGTAAGGCGATTAACTAAAAGAAGAAAATATCATGCTTGCGTACACTTATATTGAACAAGGGAAATTTGAATTGCGGGAGAAACCGATACCGGAAATACAGGATTCATGGGACGCTATCGTACGTGTGACTTTGGGTAGTATCTGTTCTAGCGATCTTCATATCAAACACGGTAGCGTACCACGTGCGGTACCCGGAATAACCGTTGGGCATGAGATGGTTGGTGTGGTGGAAAAGGTGGGTGCCGATGTTACTGCAGTCAAGCCGGGTGACAGGGTGACCGTGAATGTCGAGACCTTTTGCGGAGAGTGTTTCTTCTGCCGGCGTGGATATGTCAATAATTGTACCGATCCCAATGGCGGTTGGGCGTTGGGCTGTCGTATCGATGGGGGGCAGGCGGAGTATGTCCGGGTTCCTTATGCGGATCGAGGCTTGAATCGTATCCCAGATACGGTTAGCGATGAGCAGGCTTTGCTGGTCGGTGATGTGTTAGCGACAGGTTTTTGGGCTGCCCGCATCTCGGAGATCTCAGAGGAGGATACGGTTTTCATTATTGGCGCTGGTCCTACGGGGATCTGTACTTTGTTGTGCGTGTTGTTGAAGAAGCCACGACGTATTATTGTTTGCGAGAAGTCTCCGGAAAGGGCCCGGTTCGTTCGCCAGCGTTATCCGGAAGTCTTGGTGACAGATCCCGAAAACTGTAAGGAATTTGTTCTTCGTAACAGCGATCATGGCGGTGCGGATGTCGTATTGGAGGTCGCGGGGAGTGAGGATACCTTCCGCTTGGCATGGGATTGTGCCCGTCCGAACGCCATTGTCACCATCGTAGCCCTCTATGATAAACCTCAGCTTCTTCCTTTGCCAGACATGTATGGCAAGAACTTGACTTTCAAGACTGGTGGGGTGGATGGCTGCGATTGCGCCGAGATTCTTAACCTAATAGAAGAAGGTAAGATAGACACGACGCCTCTTATTACCCATAAGTTTCCATTGAGCGAGATTGAGGAGGCTTACCGTATCTTCGAAAACAGGTTGGATGGGGTTATAAAGGTGGCGATTGAGGGAGATAAGATAGGTGAAATTTCTGATTGAGATTATAACCTATGTTTTTAATTCTAATTTTGTTCTATGGTTGTCTTTTTAGGGTTTTGTTGGCATAAATAAGAGAGTGAAAGGTGTTGTATAGGCAGATTTTATTAACTTTGCATATAAAAGTTATACCTGTTAAATACCAAAGAACATGATACCTCAATTTGAAGAAATTCGACTTCAAGCACTTCGTGAACTAAGTTCCGGTGCTGTTATGAGAACCAAGGAATTACGAGATCCTTTGGCTAAATATTTTCAATTGACTGAAGATGAGATTAATGCATGGTATCCATCAGGTAATGGTAATATCTTTTTGGATCGTATCAGTTGGGCGTTAAGTTATTTGTTTATTGCGGGACTTGTTGAGAAACCCAAAAGAGGGGATTATAAGATTAGTTTGAAAGGCCTTGAAATGTTGTCTAATAGTACAGACGAACAAATAACTATTTATGTGAAGAATGCGGTTTTGGCTAATTCGTCTAAAAAGATCGTTAAATCTAAGGGATGTGATCCAATGGCTAATAAATCTGTAAGTGAGGAACATACTCCGCAAGAAAATTTAGATAATTCATATAACAATATCAAGAAGTCAATTTCTTCTGAAATTTTAGCTACAATTCTTTCCAAGAAACCTTATGAGTTTGAACGTTTAGTCGTAAAGTTATTACAGATGATGGGATATGGAGGTGAAGTTAAGAATTCTGGTATTGTTACAAAACTGACCAATGACGGAGGAATTGACGGCATTATTAAAGAGGATATATTAGGTTTTAATCATATTTCTATTCAAGCAAAGCGTTATGCGGAACATAATAATGTAGGACGAAAAGAAATTCAAAGTTTTGTAGGTGCTGTAGCAGGAACTTCTTCTAAAAAAGGTGTTTTTATAACTACATCTGATTACACGAAAGAAGCGATTGATTATGTTGAGAGTCTAAATGGAAGCCCTACCATAATATTGATTAATGGTCAGCTGTTAACTGAGTATATGTATGATTGTGGTTTGGGATTACAGACAGAAAAAGTGTTGAAAGTCATGAAAATGGATATGGATTATTGGGATTCTATGGATGATGATTTATAGTATGGAGATCTATGCGGGCAAAGAGTTTTCTTGATAGATAGAGGAATAGAAATTCTTAGGGTTGACATGACTGAGTTGTTGAATAACAGAATAAAAAGATAGGGATATGCCTACACTCAATTGGATAGGAAAGGATAAAGTGGTGACGCACCATCAGGAGGTGCCATTTCACGATGCAGCATATTAGACCAATTGACTACCAATAGTTTGAGACTTAAATGGTAGGAAAGTCTGATTTTGCTCCTTTTTCTGCGCTGAACTTTTGCAAAGATAATGCGTTTTTCCGGTACAAGGAAACAAATGAGAAGACTTTGATAAAAAAGGTGATTTTGGGTGCAAATTTGTAAGTCTTTCAATGATATTTACGAAAGATGTTGTAGGGTGTTTCATCTGTTATTATGTTGTGATTATACCGCAGATTATTTCTCCAAGATTGAATACGAAGTGACTTATACCGATTGCTGGCGAAAAGAAAAATCAGTCGGGTAAATCTTCCTTTTCCCTCTGTTTGACTTAACTTTATTGCCCGTGTATATAATAACGGTCATTAAAGTCAAGTTGAGTATCTTTTTCTTTTGGCAAGCCAATAATTATGCGCATTCGTTGGCTATTTCAAAACATATTACTACTTTTGTATTGTAAATGTCAATATAGTGCATATAATGGCGATATATAGTATTTAATCATCAGTATAGTGATATATAAATATGAAAGATTTGTTTGAATACTCCACTCCTGAGCTAGTACGCATGTTGGGTACTCGTTTTAAGGAATATAGAATGCGATGCAGTCTGACACAAAAAGAAGTGTCGGAATTGTCAGGTGTCGGGCTTACTACCATACACAAGTTTGAAAATGGTACGGCAGGCAACCTTTCATTGTCAACATTTATTCTCTTGTTGAAGGTGGTAGGTCAGATTAATTCTTTAGACGATATTTTGCCGGAATTGCCCGAATCGCCTTATCTTATGCGTGAAAATGAGAAAAAAGCGCAACGAATCAGACACTCTAAATAAGACATACAGATATGATGAAGTCGTTAAAAATAATGCTTTGGGATGAAGAAATCGGTCGCTTGGCTTGGGATGAACGCCGACATCTTTCTTATTTCACATATAATCCCGATTTTATCAGAAAAGGATTGAATATATCCCCTTTAGTTGCACCTGTTGATGGTACCAGAGGGCTGTTGCCTGTTTGGGGTGAAGAAGCCAAGATTTACCAGAAGCTTCCGGCATTTGTCGCAGACTCACTGCCTGATGCCTGGGGTAACCAGTTGTTTGATTTATGGCGGCAGCAGCAAAAAATATCCAATTCAGAGATAAATCCGTTGGATAAGCTCTCGTTTATAGGCAGAAGAGGAATGGGTGCGTTGGAATTTATTCCGGAAACTAACAGGGAGCGCCGAATAGAAAAGATAGATGTCAAGTCGTTGGCGGATTTGGCAGAACGCATTTTCGTAGAAAGGGAGAATGCCCGTATTATGCCGGAGGAGTCCATAACCATGCAATCTTTGTTGACTGTAGGTACATCCGCTGGGGGACGTCAGCCGAAAGCGATTATTGCGATAAACAGAGAAACAGGAGAGATACGAAGCGGTCAAATTGCAACTTTGGAAGGATATGACTATTATCTTCTCAAATTTGGTAACTCCGAATATTGTTCGGCAGAATTAGAAATGACTTATTATAAGTTGGCAACTATGGCAGGTATCAATATGATGCCGTCAATGTTATATTCGGTGGATGGAAACAATCATTTTTTAACCAGACGGTTTGATCGTAATGGTGGAAAAAAGATTCATACACAGACTTTGGCAGCCATATATCCCGATGCAGAGAGTTATGAGCAATTGATATCTGTTTGCCGTAAGCTCCGTCTGCCTGATGCGGATTGTCAGGAAGTATTCCGAAGAATGGTCTTCAATATTCTGTCGAATAACACAGACGACCATAACAAGAACTTTTCATTTATTATGAATGAAGATGGTGCCTGGCGTCTTGCTCCTGCATACGATATTACCTACATCATTGACAGGGGCGGTTATTTGCCGAACAAGGAGCATTGCATGTATATTCGAGCCAAACTGTATGACATTACACGCTCGGATGTTATTGAATTTGCCCGTGATAACGGAATTCGTCGTCCCGATGCTATCATCAGAGATGTCGTTTCCTCATTGAAACAATTCCGTACAATAGCAGTTGAAAATGGGGTATCGGAGTCGTGGATAGGCAGAGTTGAGTCAACTATCGCCAACCACCTGAAAGCATGGGACGAATGGGAATGCGAAGCCGAAGATGCTGCAATGGAAATCGATGGACACACCATCAGCAATATGCGTGTTGAGCAAACTTATAAAGGGAATTACCATCTGCTGGCAAGCATTGATGGCGTAGAAAGGAAATTTGTGATAAATAAAAAGAATGCAGACTTTGCCTGTATAGAACAAATTGGTTTGGCAAATCTTACGACTGAGTATTTGAAAACTCTGGTGGAAAAATGTTTTAATCTGTAAGGTTAAGTTATGCTGACCAAAAGAAAACCCCTTTGCAATGAGGATGCTGGGTGATCATTACGATGTTTGCGTTACGATAATTATGTAATGGTAAAAATCAGTATTTTCAGTTATTCGAAAAATTCAAATAACTGAAAATACTCTATCACAACATATCATATAATATGCAAAACCGAGCTATTTTGTTTACTATATGATACATTGAGGTCTTAAAGCATATCACCAAGACAATATTTGCTACAAGACTAGGAACTTGCCCGGCTCAAAACCATTGGCAATATGTTCGTTCTCAAAGACATACCCCAACTGATTGCAAACGACCTTTGTTCCGTTTATCTCAGCATCAATGTTGGTATGCGAATGACCATAAATCCACGCATCAATGCGACTGTCGACAATAAGCCTACTCAGTTCAGTTGCAAATGCACTATTCAGCACAGAACCCTTATGGTGAGGAGCGACTACCTCCAATGTTGGAAGATGATGCGTTACCACCACAATGTGTTCTGCATCGCTTTCTGCCAGACTTTGTTTGATAAAATCCAAACAGAAACTGTGCATCTTATTGAATTCCTCTGTCTGGAGCAATTTGCCATTATACATTATCTGCCGAAAGTCGTTCATGCCTTTCCATACAAAATATTCGTCAGATGGAGATATTCGAGACCACAAAGTGCTCATGATAAAGTCGGTATCATCAATCCGCACTACCTTATTCTGATAATATCCTACATTCTTCTTGAACATCCAATTCCATTGCAATCCCTTGTCCATCACATCACAATAATTGTAATACTCGTGGTTTCCGGGCACGATGAACACCTGACGATAATTCTCAGATGCCCATTTCCAGAAATTAGCCAAAGGTGCAACTTTGTTTTTCAAATAGAATATATCTCCGGCAAGCACCAGTACATCACCCGTTACAGGCAATTCATTATGTTTCATCCACCTGCTGTTATCGCTGAACTCCAAATGCAGGTCGCTCATGTATTGTATCTTCATATCACTGTCCTCCTTTTTCTATTTGTTTGGTAATAATTCTTTTAACCTGTTCAAATGAAACAGGGGTAAAGGTGTTGTTATCAACTCCGACATCGTATTGTGTCGGATAGAGATACTTAAGCCTGGCAGCGTCAATTCCGGTATTGTTCTCCCTTGTGTGAACATGCCCGAACGGTTGCCACACATCCTTGTATCCACCATCAAAGCATAAAAAGGGATAATGATTCAGATATATCCTCTGCTTGCCGATTTCTATGTGCATCTGCATTGCTACATGCTCAAATCTGTCAATGTAACCTTGGCGTATATTCTTCAAATCATGGTTGCCCATAATCAGATATATCTTTCCGTTCAACCTGTCAAGGATTTTACTCCATTCGGCCGAACCGCCAAGACAGAAATCACCCAAGTGAAACACGATATCATCTTGCCCGACTACGTTGTTCCAATTGGAAATTATAGTTTCATTCATCATTTCCACATCCTTGAACGGTCTGTTACAGAAACGAATGATATTCCCATGATAAAAATGGGTGTCAGATGTAAAGAACACCTTACTGCCGTCAAATTTGTAGTTTGCTTTCGCACAGCTTTTTTCCGCCTCACCAATTGAAACAAATTTCATTGGATTCGGCTTAGTCAAAAGGTTCATTTCTTTTAAATTTATGTACATCACTGCACGTTAATAATCTGGTTACTAACAGCCCATAAGACGGAAATGGCAGAGGAGCATCACAAAGGCAACTGTCACAAATGGGCATAACAAAAAAAGTTGGAAAGTTTGGTAAGGACTCTCCAACTATTCAGTTTCTATTCTCTCAAAGTACAATAAAGTACTTGCTATGTTCGCTGGAAAGTATTTACTCTACGAGGTTCAATGCGTGAAACATGAACACTCGACACGGATTCAGTGCGTTTGTTGCTCAGAATTACGGTTGTTGGTAATATGTTCATTCTGTTTCTTTGCATCGTTAATGTTTATATTGTCTCAAAAGCGGTGCAAAATTAGTAAATAAATCCCAATCACACACCATTTTACATTAAATTCTTTTGCCGTGCAGAAAATACTTGGCTCAAAATTTTGTGTTATGCTGTAAAAACATTATGTTTGCATAGCATAATAAATCGTAATATGAACTTCGTTGATAGAATAGAAGAAACAGCACGGCTGAGGGATGCTCTTTCAAGAGAGAAGTCCTCGTTGGTCGTAGTGTACGGTCGCAGACGGTTGGGCAAGTCAACACTTATCAAAAGGGTGTTGTCGGACGGTGATGTATATTTCCTTGCCGACCGTTCCGAAGGGCAACATCAAAGAACTTTGCTTGCAAAGGTGGTAGCGCAAGTATTTCCTGATTTTGATAAGCTGACTTATCCGGATTGGGAGTCTCTGTTTCGTGCGGTCAATTATCGCACAGACAAGCGTTTCACGTTATGCTTGGATGAATTTCCATATCTTGTGGAGCAATCCCCGGAACTGCCGTCAGTGTTGCAGAAACTTGTTGATGAGAAGCAGTTGAAGTATAATCTTGTACTTTGCGGTTCATCGCAAAATATGATGTATGGACTGTTTCTTGATTCTACTGCACCTCTCTATGGCCGTGCTGATGAGATAATGAGGCTTACGCCGATACGTTTGCCGTATATTCAGGAGGCTTTGGACCTTGACGCTGTGAGTTCCGTTGAAGAGTATGCTGTATGGGGCGGTGTACCTCGTTATTGGGAACTAAGAGAAAACAGAAACTCACTTTCCGATGCCTTGTGGCACAATATCCTTTCGATAAATGGGACTCTTTACGAGGAACCGATAAAACTGTTTCAGGATGATGTGAAGGATATTGTCAAGACTTCTACAATCATGTCCTATATCGGCTCCGGTGCAAATCGTCTTTCTGAGATTGCTGCCAGATGTAATGAGCCTGCAACTAATCTGTCACGTCCGTTGAAGAAACTTATTGACCTCGGATTTTTAGAGAAAGATGTTCCGTTCGGAATTGACGAAAAGAATGCGAAAAAGAGCCTATATAAGATTGCAGACCCATTTATGGCATTCTATTATCAGTTTGTTGTACCAAACCGTTCGTTCATCGAGCTTGGTCGTCGTTTGCCATTAGAACAGGCTTTGGCAGCCCATTTCCCGGAGTATGTGAGTATGCATTGGGAAAAACTATGCAGGGACGCTGTAACGGGAAATATGGTCAATGGAATTGTTTACGGTAAGGCAAAGCGCTGGTGGGGACCGGTTCTCAATGAGGATAAGAAGCCGGAACAAATAGAGATTGATGTGATGGCCGAGTCGCTTGATAAAAAATATTTGTTAGTTGGCGAGTGCAAATGGACAAATCATGAAAATGGCAAACAACTTACAGCCGAGCTTCTCCGTAAAGCCAACCTGCTGCCATTTGCCAAGAATTACAAGATTCTCCCTGTCTTATTTCTTAAGAATGCACCGAAAGATGATGTCGGGAATGCGATGTTTCCGGAAAATATTGTTGAGTTGATGAAATGAATTGACTAAATTAAAGAACTATGAGTGGCGGATATTTTGATAGGAGCACATACGCAATGCACGAGATAGCAGATACTATTGAGCGCGATATTGCGAGGGCATTGAAACCTAAACCTGAGAAAATTCAAGAGGACTATTGGACTATTTACGAGAAAGATTGCTTTGGCTCATACCATAGTTATAGAACTTATATGGATTTTGGATGTTATGATGATGCGGAATCTTTTCTTCTGAGAGATAAAACCATTGTCAAGGTAGAACAAAAATATGCAGACCGACGATTCTTTGATGATGGGGTAATATTCCAATCAACAAAGCGATATATGTCAGATGTTCCTGATGACGAACAGATTCCGGTATTGTACTCAATCCATCATTGTTATTATGACCATTATCCGTATAATGCTGATGTATTGGAACTATCGAATGAGACGATTGGTGCGATGAAGGAGGCATATCGGCAAATTCGTATAGCAGAGATATATGCTACTCGTGTAGATTGGATGATGAGTGGTGATGATAGCGAAGAGAGCTTCCGTGAACGCATCAAGGAAGACTTGGAGGTGTTTGAAAAGGAATATGCCACTAAAGACTGGACTTTTCTCGATGAAGATGACGAATAAAAGTAATAATCTATACAATGAAATCAAATTATGTGGAATAGACATTGTGTTTATGCGGCATAATGCTTTTATGTAAGATATTATATGATATTCTTATCATGTTATTTTGAATATTATCTTTTTATGTTTAACTTTGTACTTGAAAATATAACACGAAGCAATATGGCGAAAATAGAATGCTCAAACCGATTGCGTGTAGTTCTAGCGGAAAAAGAAATAACCAATCGTTGGCTGGCAGAACAGATGGGCGTTACCGATATGACAGTGTCACGATGGAAGACTAATAAAGTACAACCATCAATGGCTCAGTTTGTAGAAATTGCCCAACTGCTAAAAGTGGATATAAAAGACCTTATAGAGGCCGATTTTAATTATGAAGTAGAATGAGTGGACAAAAAAAATATACATTTATAGATTTATTTTCAGGGTGTGGAGGCCTTTCAGAGGGTTTCATGTCATCTGGACATTTTCGAAGTCTTGCCCATATTGAATGGGAACTTCCTATGGTTCAAACATTAAGAAAACGCTTAATCCAAAAATGGGGTGAAACGGAGGAAGAAGCAAATAAGAAAGTGGTTTTATTTGATATACAGAAGACAGATGAATTGATAAATGGACAATGGTCAGAAGAATCTTTGTGTAAATATGGTAAAGATAATTCGGGGCAAGTGCTGAGTGGCTTAAAGACGATTATAGGTAGCGAGGCTGTTGATTTCATTATCGGAGGCCCACCTTGCCAGGCTTATTCTATTCATGGCAGAGCCACAGATAAAAACTCAATGAACGATGATTATAGAAATTATTTGTTTGAAAGTTTTGTCAAGGTGGTTGATTATTTTCGTCCCAAAGCATTCATTTTTGAAAATGTAACAGGAATGTTGAGTGCAAAGCCTGGTGGTATACCTGTTGTGCAGCGAATATATCAGGCTTTCAAAAATATAGGTTATGTGACATTGCATCCCGATGACTTCAAAAACGCTGTGTTTGATGCTTATAATTACGATGTTCCACAACATCGAGAAAGAGTCATATTAATTGGAATTAAGCAAGATGAAGGGTTCTCTATAGATAATTTTTATGCGAATCTGTCTCAGTGTGTATCAGGCACCCATAAAACGGTAAGAGATGCCATAGGTGCCCTGCCGCCACTTTATCCATTGGATCAAGTTGTTAAAAACAAAGGACGATATGTATCACATCAATGCAATGGAAAAGATGTATATCATACTCCTAGACATTGTAGTGCGAGAGACATTGAAGTGTTTAAAACATGGATAGGAAATAAAATGAACTATTGCACTCAACAGGAAGCTATTGACTTTTATAAGCAGATTACAGGGAAAGATACATTATACCGTAAATATCGTAATCTGGAATGGGATAAACCAGCACCTACAGTTGTTGCCCATCTTCAAAAAGACGGCTTTATGTTTATTCATCCAGACATAAATCAGGCAAGAAGTATAACGGTACGTGAAGCGGCATTGTTAATGACGTTTCCGAAGGATTATCAATTTGTTGGGAATAGAGCCTATTGTTATAAAATGATTGGGAATGCAGTACCTGTCAATTTTGCAAAGGCTATAGCTCAATCATTATATTTAACATTGGATTGAAATGGCAAATATATTAATAGCGTGCGAAGAAAGTCAGGCTATATGCAAGGCGTTTAGAGATAGGGGGCACAATGCGTATAGTTGTGATATACTCGAATGTAGTGGAGGGCATCCTGAATGGCACTTTAAACAGGATGTTCTTAAAGTTATACCAGAATGTGGTGGTACATTGGAGAATGGAGAAACATATTTTTTACCTAAAGGTGAAATGTGGGATTTAATGATTGCCCATCCTCCATGTACGTATCTTTCTGTAAGTGGAGCAAGATGGTTGTATCATCCGGAAGATTCTCACTTACCAATAGAAGAAAGAAGAGAACATCCACATCATATAGGAAGAAGGCAGTTGAAAAAGGAAGCAATAGAGTTTTTTATGGAGTTTACAAAGACCAATATAAAGCATTGGGCTATAGAAAACCCTGTAGGGTGTATGAACTCTGAGTATCGAAAACCAGACCAAATTGTTCAGCCATTCTGGTTCGGAGATTCAGCTTCGAAAAAAACTTGTCTGTGGTTACACAATTTACCGTTATTACAGCCTACTAATATGGTAGATGAAGGTCCTCGTGTGGTTCTTTCTAGTGGTCGGTCATTGCCCAAATGGTATTCTGACTCCTTTAACACTAAGATTTCAACAGAAGAAAGAAGACGATTAAGAAGTAAAACATTCCCGGGTTTTGCAGAAGCTGTTGCGGAACAATGGGGTAAATACATAGAGCTATGATTTACATTTCAAAATTTCGTTCAAATGATTTGAATCCTTCAAAAGGGAAACAGATCGAATTTAATAAAGGTGTAGTAGATAAATTTTTCAACTTCACAGGTAGTGAGCATATTGTAGATTTTGAATGCCATTCTGTTTTAAACCCTAATTTGAAGGAAGATATTCATGTCGAATTTAAGTTGAGTCCATCGCGAGGCGATTATAAAATATATCAAAATAGTGATGGAACTAAGGATTTGAAAGATTTCTTTCTTGATACTCTCCATTTGGAAAGTGACAAAAATCTTGATGACTATTTTGCTATCAAGAAGAAAAACTCTACAAAATACATATTGTACTATTTGCCGAAGGATATAATCTTTAGTAATTTCTTTTCAATAGCGGCTAATGATCAGATCTTATTTATATCCGAGAAATCAGATGAAGTAAAAAATGAAGAATCAGATATACCAAAGTCTCGTCAAATAATATATTATGGCGCACCAGGAACCGGTAAGTCGCATAAAATTAAGGAAGCACTTGGTGAATATGAGGATTGTCCGGTGGATAAGAAAGTGCCGAAGGCAAACATCTTTAGAACAACCTTTCATCCAGACAGTGATTATTCAACTTTTGTTGGAGCATACAAGCCGACTAAGGGGAAGCGACCTTTGTATGGCTTGAACGGAGGCCTTACTGTACGATTGAATGACGGTGAGGATTTGAACGAAGATGTTATCACTTACAAATTTATCCCTCAGGCTTTTCTGAATGCATATATGCGTGCTTATCAGACCGAGGATAAGGTGTACCTGATTATTGAGGAAATCAATAGGGGGAATTGTGCGCAGATTTTCGGGGATTTGTTCCAATTGCTTGATAGGGATGAAAATGGCAAGTCAGAATATACAATCAAGGCTGATGCTGATTTGAAATCTTTTTTGGAAGAGAAGCTTGGCGAAGATAATCCTGGAATAAAAGACGGAGAACTTTGTCTGCCGTCAAATCTGTATATCTATGCTACCATGAACACTTCCGATCAATCTCTATTCCCGATAGACAGCGCATTCAAGAGACGTTGGGACTGGGAGTATGAGCCGATTAAGTATAAGAATACAGATTGGGTTATTGATATTGATGGGGTGAAATATAGATGGTGCGATTTCCAAAAAGAAGTCAATACACATATCTTAAAAGATACTAGTTCTGAAGATAAGATGTTGGGGGATTATTTTGTCAATCCGCCGGCAAAGGTCATATCCTACAACCTGTTTAGAAACAAGATATTGTTCTATTTGTGGAATGATGTCTGCAAAGATGGCGATGCCGATATATTCCCTACAGATACAGATTTCTCTTTCTCAAAATTGTATGATGACGATGGCAAGCAACTCGTTGTTTCGATGATGAACAAGCTAAATTTGACGCCGATTAACGGTGAACATGTAGAAAGTGATGAAGATGATAATGACATATTTGACGGTGACGACAATGATACATCCTCTATTCGATATTCTATTAATGACGGTGAGCGATTTCAAAAAACCAATCTTGCCTCAGAGCTATTCAAAGAATATATTAGGCTTTATCCAGATTCCTCTGTAGAAGAAATTATTTCAAATTGGCAAAACTTAAAATGTAAGAAGCCGAAACATTTGATTGAGAATGAAGTAGGTTATCAGAGTTATATTAAACAATCCAAGGGCGATAAAACCAAGAATGAAAATAGATTCGAGCAAATTGATTTTAAAGGGCAAAAGGTATACTTGTGGAAAGGTTGGGGAGATGGAATTCATGATAATATAACTCCATTTATAGAATGTGTAAATGCAGTTGATTGGGGTATTACAATTAAGCGTGTTTAGGTTATGCTGCTGTTCATTGAAGGATACCCATATAGTCTGAACGATATTGTCAAGAATAATCTGACGGTCAGAGACATACTCAAAGATGTTGTGTCAGTTCCTGTAAAGGAGGACAAATATTCTTTCGGGTATGTCGGGTATTGTTATAGTAAGACAGTAAAAGATGTTGTATTCTTCTTGCCCAAAGTAGTATTGACAGGTGAGATAAACGAGGAAAGTGGGGATGATACGATATTCGGTGCTTCGCCACAGGAAATAATAGATTTTGAGTCCGATACGGTAAAAGCCAAGTTTACGGAAGAAGGTTGTAAGGAATACAAGGAATTCCTGTCCACTCTTTCGATTTGGATATATCGGACAATCAGTGTGTATAAGCAGACCCACAACGACAATATACTTGAAAGCAAGGAATATCAGTCCGAAAGCAGAGGGCGAAAACAGAAACACAATACCTTACTTGATGTAATAATAGCACTGAGAGATTTCAACAGAAACAATCAGGACTATTTTACTTTCGTGGCCAAGAACGTTCATTCCGGTTATAACAAAATCGACTGGAACAAGACCATAGCTTCAGCACAAGCCATCATACAAAATGGAAGCCCTGTTTACATCGAGCCGGTAAACAGGAAGAAAATGGTGAACTTTGACGAAGAGCTGCTTGTCATATATTTCTCCATTTTGAATTACATTCGAGAGACACATGGTTTCTCTTTTGAAATCAATATCCAGTATCCTCTTATCAGCTGCGAGAAGTTGAAGAAGTCCTATATAGGCAGGAATCTGGGATGCCGAAGACTGAAACAAATCAAGTACAAATATTTCTCGGACAAGGCTCTTCGGATATGGGATTTGTGTTACGCTTTCTTTGACAGGGAGTATAGGATTGCGATGAACAGGCAGTCGGAGGACTATTTGCTGGCAAAAGATTTCGAGCACATTTTTGAAGTCATGATTGACACTCTGGTAAGTGGTAATGACAAGCAAAATCTGCCAAAAGAACTGACGGAACAAAGAGACGGCAAGCTGGTTGACCACATGTTTGTCGGGCAAGGACTTATCGAGCAGTCTGATTTGACTTCCGAACTCACTTATTACATTGGAGACAGCAAGTATTACAAACGTTCCAAGAATGACAGAACACAACTTGGCGACAAATCGATATACAAGCAATACACATACGCCAGAAATGTCATTCAGTGGAATATGAATCTGTTTTTGGACGGTGACGGTAACGGAGCGCATCCTCAGTTAAGGGATGCATTGACTGAAGGATATAATCCTATCCCCAATTTCTTTATCAGTGCCCGGATTCCTAACAAAAAGACTGGTGGAGGCAAATTTCTGTCCTTTGATGATAAGGAGTTGAAAGCGCAGGATGGTGGAGTACAGTTGAACCGCCAATTTGAAAATCGTCTGTTTGACAGGGACACGCTGCTGTTGTGCCACTATGATGTTAACTTTTTGTACATCGTATCGTTGTATGGTCGCAACAATAAGAGTGCGCAAGCGGCATGGAGAGAGTATGTCCGCAATGAATTCAGGAATAAGATTCAAGGCACACTCAACCAATTGTATACTTTTCGTATCATCCAGCCACGTAAAGGAATGGATTGCTATCAGTTCCTGAAAGAAAACTTCAGTCAGCTAAACGGAAAGCTTTATCGTTCTATGTCGAATAAGAACTACTTGGTTCTTGCTTTGATGAAAGATGATGAAGAAAGCAAGGGGCTTTGGAAACGGCTAAAGGTTAGGGATGCTGTTATAAAAGATGAAATTGCAGAAAATGAATCTGCACTACAAAACGTACAAACCCATTTTTATGTGAGTGAAGCATTCGAACTTACTACGGAATTACAGATAGAAAATATTCCTAATGTAGGCACATTGGAACAATTACCACAGCAATCAAAGAAATCAGGAGTATTGATGGTAATGATGGAAAATTATGAAATGAAAAGTCCCAAGTTCCTTCCTGCTGGGAAGATTGCTATTGGTATCAAATATACAAGAGACGGTATAGAAATTGTAGAAAATCTTCAATCTATAGGATATGTACTATTCCACACTCGTAAGGATATGGATCAGCATCTGTTTCCTGCAACGAATATCCGTCTTGTAAAATTTGCAGAGGAAGTACCTACAAATATCTACAAAAATGTCTCTACTACAGAGATGTACGTCTTAGTCGTTTTTGATAATTTAAGCGAGTTGGATAGTTCATCTATCCATTCAGCGAAGAAAGCATATACTCCAACAACAAGGTATGATGCTCAATATACGGAAATAAATGAAATTTTAACTATCAAATAACATAGATATGGTAATCAAGCAAATACAAGTTAAGAACTTTCGTTTGTTGAAAGAGTTCACGATGGAAATGGAGGATGAGCTTTCTCTTGTCATAGGGAAAAACAATGTCGGGAAGACCTCGTTACTTGTGATACTTGACAAATTCTTGAATCAGGGAGATCGCAAAGGATTTCAATACAATGACTTCAATTTGGATTTTCGTTGCCAATTGAAAGATTTGATAGAAAAGGATATAGTTGATGATACAAAATATAAAGAGATCGGTATTCAGTTAAGGCTTTTAATTGGGTATGATGACCATGATGATTTGGAATATATTAGTCCAATCCTTATGGACTTGGATGCTGACAATAATTTCTTGGGATTGGGCTTTGATTACATCCTCACTTATGACATGTATGTCAATTTGAAGACTGCTTACCAGAAGTTTATTGAACACGAAAAGAGTAAGGAAGAGAATTCACGTGAGCATGGAGGAGAATATACAGCAAAAACTCTTGATGATTTTTTGGATTCAAAACAATCAAACTATTTTGTGACTATTCGTAAGTCTATCTTAGTAGACAAAACAGACGGAACCTTTAAAGAGGAACAATATATTAATTTGAAAGATGCTACTAATTTTAGGTTATATGATGTGATCAATTTCCAATATATCAATGCTAAAAGAAATGTTGATAACAAGGATGTTGATAAAACATTGTCGTCTCAGACGTCCGAATTATACAGAATTCAAGAAATGGCGGATGAACAACAGGATGCCATTGAAAAGTTCCAAGATAGTTTAAAAGATACCGATAAGGTCCTATCGTCTATTTATGACAATATGTTTTCAGATATTGTAGATAAAGTCCGAAGATTCGGAGGCATGTCAAGAAACGAAACGATCATTAAGGTTGTATCATCTTTGCAACATCGAGAGATGTTGAAAGGAAATACTACAGTAGTTTATCAACAGGAAGACAAAGAACTTCCGGAAAACTATAATGGACTTGGGTATATGAACCTTATTTCGATGATCTTTGATATTGATTTGATAATAAAGAGAATGCAAAGAAATAAGGAACGAAAGCCTGCGGATATCAATCTGTTGTTTATAGAGGAGCCAGAAGCACATACACATCCACAAATGCAATATGTATTTATCAAGAATATCAAAAATCTTTTGCGTCAAGGAATACAACACAAAAATGGCATAAAGCGAAAACTACAATACATCATAAGTTCTCATTCTTCTCATATCGTATCTGATTGCGATTTCGATGATATCAAGTACTTGACACACCCTATTTGCAATGGAAGTGTTGAAATAAATGCAGTCATAGCAAAAAACATAAAGGAGCTTCAAAATGAATACGACGATGAATATAAACACTATTTTGCCTTTCTAAAACAATATCTGACGCTGAATAGGAGTGACTTGTTCTTTGCGGATAAGGCGATCTTTATTGAAGGTGATACAGAAAGAATACTACTTCCTGCTATGATGAAAAAGATAGACCAAGAATGCGAGTTGGAAGGTAATGAAGAATTTCTCATGTCGCAGAACATTTCTATTATCGAAGTAGGGGCATATTCTCATATATTTGAGAAATTTTTGAGATTCATTGGGTTGCGAAAATGTCTGGTTATAACAGATATTGACTGTTGCAAGTCTGTGGTAAAAAAAGACAAGAACGGAAAGGAAGGGACGTATATTGAAAAAACGAAGTATGATGCAGCGGATGACACAATAGTTACTTCTAATGCGTCTATCAAATTCTTTTTGAATAACACCAAAAAGGTCAAAGATATTCTTGCAATGTACCCCACCATTCTGTCATGGAACATTAAGAATAAAAGGTGGGAAACAGATGAAAGAGGATATTTAAGACTTACATTCCAATATGGCAAGAAAGACACATATCAACCACGTAGTTTTGAAGATGCCTTCTTTAGTGAAAATGAAAAGTTCATTACTGAAAATACTTTTTCTTCACTACATCCAAATAGCTTAGAGCAATTTAAAAGTGATAAAGATGCTTATGAACTAGCAAACAATGGCGTGAGTGGAAAATCATCCCTTGCTATCGAAATATTGCTCAACAGCAAAAAGGAAGGTTCTTGCGATTTTTCAAATTGGGTTGTTCCTACATATATAAAAGAAGGACTATTATGGCTGAGGAAAGATTAAAAGATGAATTACAAAATATAACTGAGCAAATCACTAAAGGTCATCATTTTTTATTAAGTGGTGGGGCTGGTAGTGGCAAGACTTATACTCTTGTGCAGGTTGTTAAATGGATTATTGAAAATTATCCATCGTCACAAGTGGCTTGTATTACATATACGAATGCTGCAGTTAAAGAAATAGCCGAACGGGTGAACCATGACAATCTCGTAGTTGCTACAATACATGATTTCCTTTGGGATAATATTAAAAATTATCAAAAAGAATTGTCCCAAACTGTTATTAGGCTACTGAATATGCCGGATTCTGGATTGCATATTTCTGGCCTAGACGAAATTCCTGTGGATTATTTTTGTAATAGAGATAAACCTGTCACCATAAGTTACCAAGAGCATACAAATCTTAAGGAAGGAATTTTGTCTCATGATGAAGTGATTGCTGTTGCCTATGAGATGTTTAAAGAATACAAGAAACTATGTGATATTCTAAAGAGTCGCTATCCTTTTGTTTTGATTGATGAATATCAGGATACATTTCCTATGGTAATTGAGATTATGCTCGGTTTCTTGAAGCAGTCCGACAAAAAGAACATTATCGGTTTCTTTGGAGATGCTATGCAGTGTATCTATGATAAAGGTGTTGGCGATTTGAATAAATATAAGTTTGATGGTACGAAAGGAGAAGTGTACGAAGTTCAGAAGTGTCAAAATAGACGAAACCCTTCATTAGTTATTGATTTAGCTAATAAAATTCGCACAGATGGGTTGGTACAAGAACCTTCTAATGATGACAAGGCACCAAATATGGAAAATGGTCATGTTAAGAGTGGTGAGGTATTGTTTGTATTTTCACAACAAGAAGGAAACGTATTGCCAAATGTAAGATCATATCTTACTCAGCAAAAAGGTTGGAATTTTCATGATGCAAAAGTAACTAAAGAACTGAATTTGACTCATAATCTCATTGCTGGAAAAGCCGGTTTTGCAAATTTAATGGAAATATATAATGGCGATCCAATTCTTGGGTATGTGAAAAACAAAGTCAAGCCTTGTGCAGAAGCCTATTTTACAAAGGATGAAATGGAAGGGAAAACATTGGCTGACATTTTGAATGGTCTGCAAGCCAAAGGAATTGAATCAAATCCATACGAACCGACCAAAACTCAAAAAAGTTTTATCACAAGTCATGCTCTCTTATACGAAAGGGCAAAGAAGTATAAATTTGAGAGTTTAATACATACTTATGTAGATAAGTCACAATTGGTTGATGACAAGAAACAAAGTGAAGATGAAGAAAGCAAAACGGGGTCAAAACGTTCTCCTTTAGTAAAACATCTCTGCAAGATAGAACAAGCTATTAGGCGTTTTAAAGATGGTAATGTCTCTGAATTTCTCAAAGTCACAGGATATACGCAAAGTCGTTATTCTGGTGACGATAGAAAAATAAAGAGTAAAGCAGACAAGATAAGATTAAACGAGTCTATTAATAAGCTACAGAATGCGGATACTAAGACTATAAGTGATGTGATAGAGCTAGCAGACAAAGAGAGTATTTGTTTGATTGATGACAAGTTAGATAATTATAAAGAGCGTTACCCTTATATTTACGACAGAGTGATGGAGGTTTCATATAGCGAATTTGTAAATTTGTATGATTATCTTGAGGGACAAACTCCATTCTCCACTCAACATAAAACAAAAGGGGCAGAATTTGATAATGTTCTTGTTATTCTTGATAATGGAAGGTGGAACAACTACAATTTTGAAAAATTGTTCACCGCTTCTATAGATGAACTCCAGGAATCTGTAGTGCAACGTACTAGAAAAATTTTCTACGTGTGTTGTACTAGAACAAAGGAGAAATTGGCTGTCTATTATCATAAACCAAATGCTGACGTTTTAGCTAAAGCACGAGAATTATTTGGAATCCCTAATGTGATAGAAATCCCCAAGAATTAAATATACATTAGGAACAATAGTAGGATATAATGGTTTCATTTGAAGATGGATAAACTGACCAAGGAACAGCGTCATCGTTGCATGTCTGCAATAAAGGGCAAGGATACTAAACCTGAATTACTGGTAAGAAAGTTCTTGTTCAGCCGTGGCTTTCGGTATAGGCTGAATCACCCACGGCTTCCCGGACATCCCGATTTGGTTTTACGTAAATACGGAACTGTTATTTTCGTAAATGGTTGCTTTTGGCATGGTCATGAAGGATGCAAATATTATGTTCTACCCAAAACAAATGTTGAGTTTTGGAAGAATAAAATTGAGCGTAATCGGAGCAGGGATATAGAGGAACGGCAGCAGCTAACTTCAATGGGTTGGCATTGTATTACCGTTTGGGAATGTCAGTTGAAACCGAAAGTCCGCCAACAGACTTTAGAGGCTTTAGAATACACGCTTTACCATATTTATCTTGAGGATAGAAGAATCAAATCATATGAGACAACTGAAGAAGAATATAGCATGGTGGCAGAACCCGTTGAAAGTTATGGCAAATCGAAATGAATAATTGCGAAGGTGATAATTTAAATTATGGCAAAGAATCTAGAAATACGGAATAGTATAGGAAAGTGACGGACTAATTCAAAATGATAGCATTATTAATAATCCACAAAATCGATGCTTTATTATGGTAACCATATATTTTGACAAACAGTTTTTTAGTTATCTATTCAATGCCAAAGAGGAAAAATATATCATTTTGCGAGATAAAATACTGTCTCATAAAGATGATTTCGTTTTTTTATTTTCAGATGCTCATCTATTGGATCTTCAACAAGACAGTACTGATATAAAATACAAAGAAATGGATTTCATGCAATCCATTGTAGGGGAAAATTGTTTGATATGCAAAGATTCGAATATTGTTGTAGCGAACGAATCCCCTCGCTCGGCTTTCAGTCATTTTGCAAATACACAACAATTGTCTTGGCTGGATAATTTTGATTTGTCACAAATACCCAAAGAGCAATATGATTTCATTAATAATGCTATTGATTTGTCCATTAAAGACTTGAAAGGAGAACTTGAATTAGATTGGATAACAAAGAGAACTCCTATACATACGAATGAACTAAATGTGAATAAAGATGAGTTTTCTTCATTCCTTAAATTTATCATAGCCAATCTTTATGATAAAAAGGATACGTATAAAGCAATGAGAGATGTAGCTATGGAAAATTATAATCCTACAAAGATTACAGCGGATGGTGACAGGGTTTTTAATGACCAGTTGTCATCATCTCCATTAGGTTTGTCCTTCATTAATCTCATTAAGGCTGTATCAAATCAGTTAGGAATGTCATCTTTAGGTTTTGGCATGGCATATTTTTTATCTTATACTCTCCTTGATTTATTAGGGATTTGTAGGGAGCCACGGAAGAAAGTTAAAATACGAAACATGCAAACTGATAGTTTTCATAGTTTCTTTGGAACATATTGTGATTGCATTGTTAGCGATGATGAAGGAGTGCGTGATAAGAGCAAAATTTTATATCGTCTTTTTAATGTTGAAACTCAGGTGTATTCAATAGATGAGTTTATAGGGCAATTTGACAAGGCAATAAATGATAATAAAAAAACAGCAAGAGAGTATTTTGATGAAATTCGTAATGATTACGAACAAAAAGAAGTGCTTCATACAGAAAATCACTCTGAATATACAATTACACAGTTAAAAGCAGCACACAAATACTTCGGATATTTTAATCACATGTTTGAAAGAGAATCTAAAGATGGAACAGTAATTATGCTTCATAAAAACATAAATATTAAAAATTCAATTTATGTACAAGAAGTAGAAGTGATAGTAAATAGAATTGCTCGCATCTTTAACAGTATGGGAGCAGAAATTAGATTGTTTGACAAAGAAACTGATTGGGAGCAAATAAGGTCAGATAATTGGAGAAGAGGAGTGGATTTTAATGATGCAGAGGCATATCTTGCAAAGTTTAAAGACATTCCTGCCTTGTATTTTTTAATAGAGTTTAAGAACCCAAGTTGAATCTGTTTTTATAATCTCAATAGGTAAAACGCTTAAATAATAAAGCACATGGACGAACAGAACAAAGTAATCATATACACTGCCAGT
Organism: Parabacteroides sp. AF39-10AC; assembly: GCF_003635405.1. NCBI lineage: Bacteria > Pseudomonadati > Bacteroidota > Bacteroidia > Bacteroidales > Tannerellaceae > Parabacteroides > Parabacteroides sp. AF39-10AC. Next base: position 190,149 of record NZ_QTLP01000010.1, read on the forward strand.
GACGGTCAGACAAAAATAGATGTGAAGCTCGAAGATGAGACGCTGTGGCTTACGCAGGCTCAGATGTGCGAACTTTATCAGACTTCCAGAACCAACGTTGTCGAGCATATAAAGCATATATATGAAGAAGGGGAGTTGGAGAAGGAAGCAACCTGTCGGAATTTCCGACAGGTTCGGGAGGAAGGAGGCAGAAAAGTTGAGCGAGAAATGACTTTCTACAATTTAGATATGATAATTGCTCTCGGTTATCGTGTTCGCTCCATTATTGCAACACGTTTCCGCCAATGGGCTACTCTGCGGTTGAAGGAGTATATGGTAAAGGGCTTTACGCTTGATGACGAACGGTTGAAGAAACTGGGTGGTGGAGGCTATTGGAAGGAACTTTTGGAAAGAATCAGGGATATCCGTGCCACAGAAAAGGTGATGTATCGTCAGGTGCTTGAAATATATGCCACCAGTATTGACTATGACCCAAGGGCTTCCGTGTCACAGAAGTTTTTCAAGAAAGTTCAGAACAAGATACATTATGCGATTCACGGGCATACGGCAGCGGAGCTTATCGTTGAACGGGCTGATGCAGAGAAAGATTTTATGGGGTTGTTGACTTTCAAGGGTAATCATCCTACATTGATGGAGGCCAAGACCGCAAAGAACTATCTGGACGACAAAGAACTTCGTGCCATGGGACAATTGGTTTCAGGGTATCTGGATTTTGCTGAGCGACAGGCAGAGCGTGAACAACCGATGACCATGAATGACTGGGCTGCCTATTTGGATAGGATTCTGACAATGTCTGGAGAAAAACTTTTGCAAGGTTCTGGAAGTGTTTCTCATGAAGATGCAATGGATCACGCCACCAATGAGTACCGCAAATATAAGCAACGTACCATCAGCGATGTGGAACATGATTATCTGTTGTCGATAAAAACTATCGAGGACTTGGGTAAGAAAGGTGGTACGCAATAGACAACAACTGAACATTATTAAGTTATGGGCAGGAATACCTTGAAATTATGCCAAAGAATATAGAAATACGTAATAGTACAGCTGAGTTTCTCATCTTCATGCTTGAAGGCAAGGAGGATGGGATTCAGGTGATGTATAAAGGTGAGACAATTTGGGCTACACAAAAGGCTATATCGCAGCTTTTTGATGTGGGAGTACCTGCAATCAGCAAGCATCTTAAAAACATCTTTGAGAGTGGAGAGTTGGTTGAAAATTCAGTTATTTCCAAAATGGAAACAACTGCTTCGGATGGCAAGAACTATAACACGACATTCTACAATCTCGATGCCATTATCAGTGTCGGATATAGAGTTAATTCTGTTCGTGCCACTCAGTTCCGGCAGTGGTGTACGTTTGTACTCCGCCAGTTTGCTATTCGCGGATATGTGCTTGATCATAAGCGAATGGAGAACGGGGCTTTCTTAGGTGTGGATTACTTTGAGCATTTGCTTGCCGAAATAAGGGAGATAAGGTTGAGTGAACGTCGTTTTTATCAGAAACTCACGGATATCTATGCTACGGCTATAGACTATAACAAGGATGCTCCGACAACACGTCTTTTCTTCAAGAAGGTACAGAACAAAATGCACTATGCTGTGCATGGGCATACCGCTGCAGAGTTGATTGTAGAACGAGCTAATGCGAATAAGGAACACATGGGTTTGACCACTTGGGAAAATGCTCCGAATGGAAAAATTGTCAAAACTGATGTGTCCGTAGCAAAGAACTATTTACGAGAGAAAGAATTGGATGAAATGGGCAGAATGGTCAATGCGTTCCTTGATATGGCAGAAAGTATGGCTAAGCGTCATATCCCTATGACAATGGAAGATTGGGCAAAACGAATAGACAAATTCATTAATTTATTTGATAGCCCAATATTGCAGGACAGCGGAAAAGTTTCTGCCGAATTTGCTAAAGAGTTTGCTGAATCAGAGTTTGAAAAGTACAGGATCATTCAAGACCGTCTTTTCCAATCTGATTTTGATAGATTTGAGGATAACAGTCTTCCTCCATTGGATGTGGAATAATTATGATGCCATTCGGAAGTTGGCAAAATCAATCTTAGGAATCTGGCAGATTCATGTCGTTAAATTGGCAAGCGTTCGTACAATAGTTCTGTGTTCATCATATAATATCTGCATTTATGGTGGCCGACATTACTCCGGAATACCGACATTGGAACTTGAATTATGAAAAACGATTCCTAAAAGAGTTTGCGAAAGAGCAAGAACAGTTCCTGAAAGACGGAAATAAGTTCCTAAAGGTGATGAAGTGTTCCTGAAAGAAACTGCTGAGTTCACAAAAGAGTTCATAAAAGAACCGGTAGGGTTCATAAAAGAGTTCGTAAAAGAACTACTGAAATACGCTTGTCTATGGTATCTGTCAAACAGAGCCTACAAAGATGTTGGACAACACTCCAAAATACGATGCACATGGAGTGAAAACGAACTCCATAGTTGCTATAAAGTTCAATCCTGCTTGCTGGGGGATTGGCAGGTTCTCACGAGCGATTTATCGCTTGGGGTATTGAGTTACCCTAACTCAATAAGGTTTGTATAATGGGCAAGCCCTATATGCATTTAAGTAGGCGAAATTCGATACTGTTTCAAGTAGTGTGTCTGAGGTGAGATAAAAAGAAAGTCTACGGAT